>NZ_JBGLYS010000052.1:0-28086 GCF_047304155.1 Rhizobium sp. Rhizsp42
TGAGGCCTCCAAATCAAAGCCTCATTGAATCAAAGCCATGCCCGCGTGTGAACCCCGTTTATGAGTGTAGGGCCTAGATTGGCCGCGCGGAACAAAGCACGGGGAACGATGTGGGATCAGCCTTTCGAATGTTGACGCTGGGTGCGCTGATCGCGTCGATGCCGGTCGCGGCGCTCGCGCAGGGACGCGCAAATACGAACGGCAGCCGGATAATGCCTGCGAGCTGACGGTCGCCAGGCCGAAGCTGACGATCATCTACACGCTGCCCAAACCGTCCGCCAAGCTCTCGCCATCGGTGCAAGCCAGCTGGAACAGCTTCATCGACGAAATCCGCAAGCATGAGCGGGTGCATGGCGATACCATCATCGACATGGTGCATGAAATCGAGACGCTGAGCCTCGGTTTTTCCGCGCCGGATGATCCCGATTGCCGCAAGATCCGCACCAATCTCACCGAAAGGCTCGGCGAGATATCCGGCAGGCAACGACAGCGCGGGCGCGATTTCGACCGGGTGGAGATGAGCGACGGCGGCAATGTGCAGGCGCTCATCCTGAAGCTGGTCAACGGCCCCTGACGGGGCCGTCCGTTCGAGGTCAGCCGGCAGTTGCGGCCGCGACATGCGGCCAGACTTCCAGGCCGCCGCGATAGATCATGTGCAGGGCGACATAGACGATGATCGCCAGGCCGATATAGGCGATCCAGTGATAGCGGTTGAGCAGGCGCGCGATGAAGTTGGCGGCGATACCCATCATCGCGATCGAGAGAATCAGGCCGATGACAAGCACGGTCGGATGCTCGCGGGCCGCACCCGCCACGGCAAGCACGTTGTCGAGCGACATCGACACGTCTGCGATGACGATCTGCGTCGCTGCCTGGAAGAAGGTCTTGCGAGGAACTTGTGAGCCTTCGGCATGCTCGCCTTCGCCGGCCTGGGCATTATTGGCGCGGATTTCCCGCCACATCTTCCAGCAGACCCAGAGCAGCAGGATACCACCCGCCAGCAGCAGGCCGATAATCTCGAGCAATTGCACGGTGACGCTGGCAAGCGCGATGCGCAGCACGGTGGCGGCCAGAATGCCGACCAGAATGGCCTTCTTGCGCTGATCGGGGGCAAGGCCGGCAGCCGCCAGACCGATGACGACGGCATTGTCGCCGGCCAGAACCAGATCGATGATGATGACCTGCAGAAGCGCCAGCAAGCCGGCGGATGTGAATATTTCCATGATGCGACAATCCCTGCGCGAACGCCTCCCCGGCGTAGCCAAGGCTTAAATGATCGGTCGGCAACGGATCAAGTGCTGTCGGCCAGCTTCGGCAAAAGATCCGCGCCTTTCACGTAAATTCAACTGGATGCCGATTGTTCCGCGTGAATGTCGCCGTGGATGTTGCATCGCCCTTCAGGCATGCGCCGGTCGAAATCGGCCGCGATGTCGGCGATGGTGACCGTGCGGAAGCGTTCGAGGAGAAGCGCTTCGGCCTCCTTCAGCGCATCGCCGAGCTTTGCATCGACGGCCTGTTCCACCAGACATTCCGGCTGATCGACCGAAGGGCCGATCGCGAATAGCGGCGGCTTGCCGATCGCCTCGTAGATGTCGAGGAGCGTGATCTGGTCGAGCCCGCGCGCCAATTCCCAACCACCGCCATGCCCTTGTTCGGAGCGGACATAGCCAAAGTCGCGCAGGCCCGCCATGGTGCGCCTGACGACGACGGCATTGGTGCCGAGCATTTTCGATATCGTTTCCGATGTCGCGCGCTTGTAGTGCCGGTCCATGTGGATCAGCACGTGCAGCATGCGCGAAAGGCGGCTGTCGCGTCTCATTCGCTTACTCCTGTTGCGATCAATCTAGCGCCAGAGCCCATCTGTAACAAGTTAGGTTACGTGTCTTGACGGTACGCTTTCATGTAACATATGAAGATGCGAGAGATAGGAGAACGTCATGACCTACGATGTGATCATTGTCGGCGGCAGCTTCGCCGGCCAGTCCGCTGCCATGCAGCTTGCCCGCGCGCGCCGAAAGGTCTTGGTTGTCGATGGGCGCAAGCCGCGCAACCGTTTCGCGGAAGCCTCTCACGGCTTCCTCGGTCAGGACGGCAAGGCGCCGGCGGCAATCATCGCCGAGGCATCCCGTCAGCTCGGCCTCTACAAGACGGTGACGCAGCTGCAGGGCGAAGCAACCGAGATCGGCAGGGACGGGGAGCTCTTCGCCCTCACGCTCGCCGATGGCACCACGCAGCGCGCCGCCCGCATCGTGCTTGCCACCGGTGTCCGCGACGAGCTGCCTGACATCGAGGGGCTGCAACAGCGCTGGGGCAAGACGGTGATCCATTGCCCCTATTGCCACGGTTATGAAGTCGCCGACCGGCCGCTCGGCGTGCTCGCGGGAAATCCGATGTCGGTGCATCAGGCGCAGATGATCCCGGATTGGGGACCGACCACCTATTTCACCCAAGGCCAATGGGAGCCCGATCCCGAGCAGGCGGCCCTGCTCGATGCACGCGGCGTCGTGATTGTTCGCAGCCCTGTCGTCGAATTGCTGGGAGAGGCGACAGACCTGGAAGCTGTTCGTCTCGAGGATGGCCGCATCCTGCCGCTCGGCGGCCTGTTCGTCGCGCCGAAGACGCATCTGACGAGCCCGCTTGCCGAACAGCTCGGCTGCGTGCTGGAGACCGGCCCCACCGGCCGCTTCATCCGCGTCGACAATTTTCAGCAGACCACGGTCAAGGGCGTCTACGCGGCCGGCGATGCCGCCGTCGCGATGGCCAACGCGACCATGGCGTCGGCTGCGGGCGTCATGGCCGGCGTTGCCGCCCACCGCTCGCTGATCATGCCGGACTGAGCACGCTTCGGGGAAGGGCGCTGGCAAGCACCGCTTAAACAAAAAATCCCCGCAAACACCGGTTTGCGGGGATTTTTGTTTGAGCCATTGCTTGATCAGGCCTTGGTCGATGGCGCCTTGTTGCGTTCCAGCAGCGCCTTGACGGTCGCGTCGTTGATCTTGCCGCTCGGCTCCTGGCCGATCGACTTCTGGAAGCTCTTGATCGCGGCAACCGTCTTGGTGCCCAGTTCGCCATCCGGCTGGCCGGCATCGAAGCCGTTATTGTTCAGGATCGCCTGAATGTTGCGGATCGCCCGCTTCATGTCGACGCTCGAAGTTTTGGTGGCGGTGCCGGCCCATTCATCCGGAACCTCGATACCGTTCGACTTGTTGTCGAGCGGCTCGGCCTTCCAGAGATCCGCCTTGGCGCGGGCCTTCTCCAGCTGATCCGGCTTCATGGCATTGGCGACTTCGTCACGCTTCTGCGAAGCGTCCTTGTCGCCGCCCTTGGCCGCGATCGCGAACCACTTGTAGGATTCCGTCAGATCCTGCGGCACGCCGTTTCCACGGGCGCACAGGATCGCCAAGTTGAACTGGCTATCGGTGATGCCGAGGTTTGCGGCCTTGGTGAACCAGTTGGCCGCTGCCGAGTAATCCTGTTGTCCCAGCGCGCCGGAGGCGTAGAGCACGGCGAGATTGTGCATCGCGTTCGCGTTGCCCTGGTTGGCGGCCTGTTCGTAGAACTGCTTGGCCTTGTTGGCGTCGCGGGCAACGCCGGTGCCCTTCTCATACATGCTGCCGAGGCGGTACTGCGCCGGCGCAAAGCCCTTGTCGGCCGCCATCTGGTACCAGTTGAGCGCCTGGTTCGGATCCGCGGTCACGCCGGCGCGGCCATCGCTGTAGCGCGCGCCGATTTCAAACAGCGCCAGCGCATCGCCTGATTTCGCGGCATCCGCAAGCGACTTCGGCTGGATCGTGTCGGGGACGGCGATCTCAGGTGCCGCTGTGGCCGGTGCGGTTTCGGTTGCCGCCGGAGCCGCATTGTTGGCGGTGAAGGCGGACGTATCCTGCGGTGCGCCCGAAGGTGCAAGCGCGCCATTGCCGCCAAGCGGTGCGGCTTCGGTCAGCCGCTCAGGGGCTGCCGGCTCGGTTGGCGCAGGCGCGACATTGGCCGTCACGGGCGGTGCCGGCGTCGAGACAGCGGGTGCCTCAGGCGCCGCGGCTACGGGTGCGGACGTTTCGGGCGCAGTTTCGCTGTCTGCGGGCAGCGTTGCGTTCTGTCCGTCGGTGATCGTGGCCACTTCGGCGGTCGGCGCGGGCGCGCCCGAGGTCAGCGTGCGGGCCAGCGGGAAGGCCATGATCGCCAGAAGCACGGCGCCGACGGCAAGCAGGATCGGACGGCGGAAGCGTGAAAACGCGCTGCCCTTGCCTGTTTCCTTGGCCGGGTCCTTGATCTTCGCCTTCTTCTCGCCCTTTACCGACCCGGCCTTGCCGCTGGGATCGACTTCAAGCGCTGCGGCCTGCGCCGCACGGCGGGCAGCTGCGATATAGTCGGCGCGATCCGTATCGCTTGCCGGCTTCGGATTGGTGCGGGCCGCATTCTGGCTGGCGCGCACGCGCTCCAGGATTTTCTTGACGTCAGGCGCACCGGAGCCCGGCTCCAGCGGCTCGTTGGCGGCTTCCGGCGGCATGACGTCGACAGGATCGATCGAGGGCGACGGGTCGATGACGGCGCGTTCGCCGGTCTTGGCCTTCTTCGACGGCAGCAGGCGCTTGCCGAGGCTGACGAGCAGGCTTCCCTTTGCGGCGGCCGCGGCAGGCTTGCTGGCGGCCTCGATGGCAATGGCGCTGGTCTCGGATGCGGCGATCGCCGGTGCGGCCGGCTCAGGCGCGGGCTCGGCCTTGCGCACGGCTTCCGGTACGCGCGTGCCGAACACGGCGGGCTTCTCGGCTTCCTCGGCGCCGGCATCAGCCATCGCGTAAGGGTCGACGTTGAAATCGACGTCGGCGGCCGGCATCCGTGCCGGCGGACGGGCCGTGCGGCTTTCCATGTCGTCGAGCCGGTCGGCGATGTGCACCAGCGTCTCGTGCAGCGCCTGGAAGGTCTTGTGCGTGCGCTCCTCGCCGCTGCGGCTCAGATCCTCGAGATGGCGGAGGTCGGCGGCCAATGCATTGAGCGCCGACATGTCGACGCCCGCACCACCGCCCTGCAGGGCGCCGTTGCGCGAATAGGCCTCGACGACCGCCTCTGCGGCCTGGCGGGCGGCTTCGACGATATATTCGTCGCTGGTCGCCATGTAATCTTCGATCGCGCCCATGCGGCGGTCGAAATCGATGGCGATCTCGGTGCTCGGGCGCGGCTCGCTCATCAGCGCGGAAAGATTGGCGATCTGGTCTTCCAGATTGCGCAGCGCGTTGGCGTCGGTCGCGGGTGCCGCCGAGCTCTCGTCGAGACGGGCTGCGATATCGCTCAGCCGGTCCTCGATGCGCAGGAAGGCTGCGTCGTCGACAGGGGTCTGGATTGCCTGCTGCGGCTGGAATTCCATCTCGTCGATGCGGCGGGCCAGATAGTCGAGGCGCTGCGCCAGCGCGTCATTGACGGCGCCGTTCTCAAGCGCGTCGATCTTGCGCGAGATATCGGCGAGCGCGCCGGTCAGCTCCGGCTGCGGTGCGGCCCGCTGGCTCTTTTCGAGCAGCAAGGCCAGATGTTCGAGCCGCTCGTCGAGGCGCGACGTGGCCTCGGCATTGGCGACTTCCTCGACGCGGGCCGTCAGGGCTTCGAGCCGTTCGGCAAGACCATCGGCAGGGTTGGCGCGGCTTGCAACGCTCTGGCCCATCAGCTCGATCTGGTCGGCAAGGCCGCTCAAGCGTCCCTCGAGGCGGTGCATGGCAGCCGGATCGCCAGACGTAGCGGCGCGGCCGGTCGCGGCGATCGCGCGGCTGATCTCATCGAGACGGCTGTCCATCGACGCGAACTGCTCCGACATCGCCCGGTCATGCGGCTGGATCATGCTGCCGAACTGCTCCATCGCCGTTGCGATGGAGATGAGCTTGTCTTCGAGTGCCTTGACGGCCGGGCTTTCGCCCATGCCGCCGATATGGCGCTTGATGTCGTCGAGGCGGTAGGCAAGCGCCACCAACTCTTCCTGCAGGCCCGATGTGTCGAGCGCATGCAGCTGGTTTTCGAAGCCGTCCCAGCGCTGGTCCATGTGGCGCAGCGAATCCTCGCGCGCCAGCCCGTCCATCAGCGAGCGAAGGTCTTCGAATTCGCCGCGCAGGCCATGGGCCTCGGACGTTTCGGAGCGCGCGGCCAGATGGTTGATGCTGTCGGCAAGCCGGCTCATGTCGGCATGAATGTCTTCGGCGAAGGGACGATCGGCGGCCGTCGCCTTGATCTCGCGCAGTTCGCCGCGCAGCGCGTCCATTTCGCGGGCCACGCCCTCCGAGATGTCGCGCTTCAGATCCTGGCGCAGGCTGACGAGCGCCTGGGCGATTTCCGTCATCGTGTCTTCGGCACCACGCGGATTGGCGACGGGAGCCTGTGGCTGCTGAACGGCCGCGCGCGGCTGCGGCGCCGGCGTATGTGCGGGAGCCGGCTGGGCCGCATAGGCCGTCGCCTGCTCGCGGGGTGCGTAAGGGGTGGTCTCGCGGGCGGCGCGCTCGCGGCTGGCGTCGAGCATGCGCTGGCGCTGGCGGATCTCGGCGAGCGGATCAGGACGCGGCTCGGCGGCGGCGTAGGGCGCGCGCGGCGTGTAAGTGGCGGGGGCGGGTTCGCGTTCGGGCGCCGGCTGGCGATTGCGCTGCTCGCGCACTCCGCTGCCGATCAGGCCTTCGATCCGTGCTTCCAATCCCTCGATCGTGCGGTTCAGCGCGTCAAGCGACGCCCTGTCGGAAGGCCGGGGAGAATGTGATCGCGATCCGTTCATCTTCTTGCTCGCTTATCTGTTCGCACCCTCGTCAGGGCCGATCATTGGCTTTTCCGTCAGAGCCGCAACGAATGCGGATCAGAGAGCATCGTCCATGAGAGGATAATTAAATAGGCTTTCCTCAAGCTGTACGTGTGGCGCGCATCCCATAAAACGCGAGACTTGAAAGAAGGAATGCAGGACACCAATGCTCAAACGTCACCTTTCACGGAACGTGGTAAACAACCCGTTAACCGGTGTGGCGATTTTTTAACTTTTGTGGCTGCCGAGGCGGATTTCGTGCCGAAATCGGCCTTCTAATGTACAAGCGGGTGCAAGTGGATACCGCCGTTAATGCAAGGCGCCCGCCGAAGGGCAGGAGGACGCGAAACGTCAGATCCGGCGCGCCTTGATTGTGTTCATTCACGAAGCTCGTCTCGATCGTGTCGACGCATTTCAGCCGCGCGATCTTCTCCTTGATGAAGCGCTCGTAATCGTCGAGCCCGGAGCTCATCACCTTCAGCACGTAATCGCGCGATCCGGTGACGAGATGACATTCCAGCACCTCGTCCCACTCGCGTACGGCATTCTCGAACATCTGGATCTCGTCCTCATGCTGGCGGCTGAGGCGGATCGAGGCGAGCGCCGTCATTGTCCAGCCGTTGACGGCGGGATCGATCAGCGCGGTGTATCCCTGGATAATCTCGGCCTCCTCCAGCCGCCTCAGGCGACGTAGGCAGGCGGAAGCGGAGAGGCCCACACGCTCGGCGAGTTCGTTATTGGCAAGCCGCGCGTCGCCGGCCAGTTCCTTCAAGATCCGCCGGTCCATCTCATCCGCAACTTTCTGCACGAAATCTTCTCCGCTCTCGCATGATGTTGCTTCCAACATCGCAGCCGCGCTCCAAATAGCAATAACATCAAGCGCATTTCGATATAATTTGCCGTCATCAATCCATCTTTGAAGCAGGAGACGACCATGACCGCGCCGCATCCCTCCAAGACCCATATCGGCAATCACGCCCTGCATCCCGAAACGCAGATGCTGAACTATGGCTACGATCCCGAACTGTCGGAGGGCGCGGTCAAGCCGCCGGTGTTCCTGACCTCGACTTTCGTGTTCAAGTCCGCCGAGGATGGCCGCGATTTCTTCGATTATGTCTCCGGCCGCCGCGAGCCGCCGGCGGGGCAGGGCGCCGGCCTCGTCTATTCTCGCTTCAATCATCCGAACAGCGAGATCGTCGAGGATCGCCTCGCCGTCTACGAGCGCACGGAAAGCTGCGCGCTGTTCTCGTCGGGCATGTCGGCCATCGCCACGACGCTGCTCGCCTTCGTGCGTCCGGGTGATGCGGTGCTGCACTCGCAGCCGCTCTATGGCGGGACCGAAACCCTGCTCGCCAGGACCTTCCTCAATCTCGGCGTCGCGGCCGTCGGTTTCGCAGATGGTGTCGACGAGAACTCGGTGCGCGCCGCAGCCGAACAGGCGATGGCCAAGGGCCGTGTGTCGATGATCCTCGTGGAAACGCCGGCGAACCCGACCAACAGCCTTGTCGATGTCGCGATGATGCGCCGGATTGCCGATGAGATCGGTAGGAAGCAGGGCCACACGCCGATCGTCGCCTGCGACAACACGCTGCTCGGTCCCGTCTTCCAGCGCCCGATCGAGCACGGCGCCGATATCTCGCTCTATTCGCTGACCAAATATGTCGGCGGGCACTCCGATCTGATCGCCGGCGCCGCACTCGGCAGCAAGGCCGTGATGAAGCAGGTCAAGGCGCTGAGAGGCGCGATCGGCACACAGCTCGATCCGCACTCCTGCTGGATGCTCGGCCGCTCGCTGGAAACGCTGCAGATCCGCATGGAGCGCGCCAACAACAACGCACTCGCGGTGGCCGATTTCCTGCGCGCGCATCCGAAGGTGAAGAAGATCCACTATCTCCCATATCACGAGCCGTCATCGCCGCTCGGCCGCACCTTCGCGGCGCAATGCACCGGAGCCGGATCGACCTTCTCCTTCGATATCGAAGGCGGTCAGCCGGCCTCGTTCAAGTTCCTAAACGCGCTGCAGATCTTCAAGCTCGCCGTCAGCCTGGGCGGTACCGAATCGCTCGCCAGCCATCCGGCGACGATGACGCACTCCGGCGTTCCGGCCGATGTGCGTCAAAGGATCGGCGTTCTGGATTCCACCATACGCCTGTCGATCGGCATCGAGCATCCAGAGGATCTCATTGCCGATCTGACCCAGGCGCTGGACGCGGCCTGATCGCCGCGAGTGGGAAAGGGTGGCGGCTCAGGCCGCCGCCGTTTCCCTGACATCGTCGAGCAGGAAGTGCACGACGACATATTTGGTGGTGAAGTGGCGTCCGCCCTCGGTGACGTTGTCGACCGAGCCGCCATCAGCGGGGTGCCAGGCGTGATAATGCGGATTGGTGGTGATCAGCGTCACCGCCTTGCCGAGGTTTCGGCCGTCGAGCCGGTAGCGCGCTTCCGCCAGCGGCCAGATGCGCTCGTAATCCTCCATCGGAATGCGGACTTTCAACGCCTGCCGGCTGATTGCCTCGCTGCGCGAGCCGTCCTCATGTTCTATCGCGGGAAGATCGAGTGTTACTTCTTCTGCGTTGTCCAGAACGAAGTTGAACTCTTCGGGCCACATCCGTCTCATGAAATCGCTCCTCCTAAGCTTTTTCGTCGGTTAGCCAACGAAGTTTAGCGCGTCTTCTGCAGGAAGCAAACGATACCTGCGGCGCGTCTCATAGACGGCCGGCCGCAGGCTGTTTCAAGAGTGGAATGTCTTACTGCTGCCAGCGCACGGCGACATAGGTGCCATCAGCCTTACCGTCGCGTCCGTAGCTTATCTCGGCGCCGAGCGTCGTGCCCATGGCGTTGATCAGCCGTGTGCCCAGGCCGGTTCCCTTCGGGCCGACAGTGCGGTCATAGCCGATCCCGTCGTCCTCGACCGAGAGCACCGCGAAGCCATCGTCGGTGGCTTCAAGCACGACGCGCACTTCGCCGGTGCCGGCCGTATAGGCGTATTTCGTGGCGTTGGTCACCAGCTCGATCAGGATGACGCCCAGCGCCACCGCCTTGTCGGCTGTCGTCGAAATCCGACACAGCTGCGATTTCAGCGTGATGCCGCGGGCGATCGTGCTGCTGCCGTGCAGTTCGGCGAGCAGCGGTCCGAGATAGACGTCGAGCTCGACCTCACCGATGATCTCCGAGGTGTAGAGGCTGCGGTGCACGCCGGCGATCGCCGTGATGCGGTTCTGCGTCTCGTTGAGCGCTGTCTTCGTTTCTTCGCTGCCGGCGATTTGCATCTGCATGCGGATCATCGCGGAAACCAGCGACAGACTGTTGGCGATGCGGTGGTTCATCTCCGCCAGCAGCAGTTCGGCCCGTTCCTTGGCAACGACGAGCTGCCGGTCGGCCTCTTCCTTCTCGCTGCGCAGCCTGGAGTTTTCCATCGCCTGGTTGAGCGCGCTGATCAGAAGCGGGAAGAAATCGTCCGTCGCCGTCTTCACGACGTAATCCGCAGCCCCGCCCTTGAGCGCCCGGATGGCGACATCGGCGTCGCTCGATCCGGTGACGTAGAGCACCGGCGTCGGCTTGCCGATCTCGGCGATCGCCTCAAGAAAGTTCAGGCCCGTCTGGTTCTCAAAATAATGGTCGAGAACGACGGCCTCGAAAGTCTCGGCTGCGAAAAGCTCAAGCCCGATCTCGATGGACGGAGCATGGACGACCGTGAAATCACTGCGCGCAAGCACCCGCGTTGCGAGGCGGGCTAGGGCCGGATCATCATCGACATAAAGGATGCGCACAGATTTTGGCTACTCGTTAGGGGACTTGGATGACAGAGAAGAACAGGCCGAGATTGCGGATCGCCGTGGAGAAGCCGTCATAGTCCACCGGCTTGGTGATATAGACGTTGGCGCCGAGATCGTAGCACTTCTGAATCTCGCGCTCGTCGTCTGTCGTGGTCAGGACAACGACGGGCATGCGGCGCGTGTGTTCGTTGGTCTTGATCTTCTCGAGAATGTCGAGGCCGGACATGTCAGGCAGGTTGAGATCGAGCAGGATCAGCAGATAGCGATCCTTGCTGACCAACCCGTCGCGATCCGGTCCGAGAATGTAATCGAGCGCGCCCTTGCCGAGCGTGAACGGCACGATCTCGTTGTTGACGCCGGCGCGGCGCACGTTCTTTTCGATGAGACGGGCGTGCCCCTCGTCATCCTCGATCATCACGATCGTGACTTCCTGACCGGTCGCTTTCATAGTTCCATACTCCGTACGATTTTGGTGAGGTCCGCGGGCAGCGTCAGAATGAACGTGCTGCCCTTTCCGAGTTCGGACGCGACCGTAATGTCTCCGCCCAAATTTCGGATTAACGAACGCACATGCGCAAGGCCGATACCTTCGCCGCGCTGATCCTGCTCGCCGGCCCGGCGAAACAGCTCGAAAACCCGTTCGAGATCGTTGCTGGCGATGCCGCGACCATTGTCCTTCACGTCGATCCTGACACGCCCCGGTCCATCGGGATAGGCGTCGACATCGATTTTAAGCGGCCGTCCCGGCATTTGATACTTCACCGCATTGTCGAACAGGTTGCCGAAGATCTGGTCCAGCGAGAAGCGGTCGTTGACGATGGCGCCGATGCGAACGCGGGTTTCCGTCGTCCCGCCCGTTTCTACCAACTGGTGGTGAACATTGGCGGCGACGGTGTCGATCATCGCCTTCAGGTCGATCCGTTCGGGCTGCAGCTTTCGGCGTCCGTCGCGCGAGATCTTCAGGATCGCGTTGATCAGCGCATCCATCTTGCGGGTCGACGAGCGGATGAAGCCCAGCGCTTCCGGCAGGTCTTCCTCGACCGCCAGCCGCGCATCCTGGATATCCTGCTCGCTCAGCGTCTTGTTGTCGGCAAGCACATAGGTCGAGACCGACTTCATCGCCGTATCGAGCTCGCTCAAAAAGCCCATGATGTTGACCAGCGGCGCCCTCAGATCGTGAGTCACGATATAGGCGAAGCGCTGGATTTCCTGGTTGGCGCGCATCAGGTCTTCGGTGCGCTCGTTGACGCGCGCCTCGAGCCCGACATTGAGCACCTCGACCTCCTTGGTGGCGAGCGACAGGTCGCGCACGTGTTGCACGATGATGAGGATGGCTCCGCCGAGCACGACGAGGATCGCCAGCGCGCCGCCGATCGTTACCAGTTGCAACGTGCTGGCCGCAGAAAGCTGCTTTTCCACCAGAACCCGCAGGCGGTTATCGGTTTGGTCGAGGAAGTCGCCGATGATCGCGCGGATCTTGTCCATGTAGACAAGTCCGGCATCGTCACGAACGATCGCCACCGCTTCCGCCGTCTTGCCCTCACGTGTCAGCGCGACCGTCTTGGCGAGTTCGTTCATCTTTCCGTCGATCGCGGCGTTCAGCGCATCGAGCTGCATTGCATAGCTCGGCAGCGATTTGACGTTGTCGAGCAGGACTTGTCGGCGCTTCGGCAGGTTTTCCAGCGCGGATGTATAGGGCGCGAGGTAAAGAACATCGTTCGCCAGCAGATAGCCGCGCTGGCCTGTCTCCGCATCCTGTACGGTGGTCAGCACGCCGACGATGGCGCTGCGCACACGGCGCAGCGATGCCGTCTCGTCGGAATATTCGCGGTTCGCCTGGACAAGCCAGAGCGACGAGCCGACGATGCCGAACAGGATGAGGACACCCACGGCAAGCATGATCAGGCTGGAGCGGAAGAAGGCGGCTGTGGAGGTCATACGGCATCCGTTTGGATCAGATTTTAGACATGTACACACAGCTGTGTGCGAAAGATAGCACCCTTACAGTGTGTTCCTGCAGCCTTTCCCGTTGCGCACAGACCTCGTGCGGCGCCCCTTCGGCTCACAAATTTGCGATGCAATAAAATTTGACGTTTACGCAAACGTCAATATTTTGTAAGACACTTGCACAGGCCGGTCCGCCCGGCTGACGAATTGGAGGAATTCGAACGATGCCAGTCTACAAGGCCCCGGTAAACGACACGCTTTTCGTGCTGAACGATGTGCTGGGTCTGGAGCGCTACAACAACCTGCCGGGCTTCGCCGACGCCACGCCTGATATGATCGAGGCGATCCTCGGTGAATCCGCCAAGGTGGCCGAGGAAGTGCTTTTCCCGCTCAACTATTCCGGCGACCAGGAAGGCTGCACGCGCAAGGAAGACGGCTCGGTTTCGACGCCAAAGGGCTTCAAGCAGGCCTATGACGCTTATTGCGAGGGCGGTTGGACGGGGCTTGCCGTGCCGGAGGAGTTCGGCGGCCAGGGGCTTCCCTACACGCTGCACGCCGCTGTCGGCGAATACACGTCTGCCGCCAACATGTCGCTGATGATGTATCCGGGCCTGACCCAGGGCGCCATCGCCGCCATCATCGTCCACGGATCCGACGAGCAGAAGAAGACCTATCTGCCGAAGATGGTCTCCGGCGAATGGTCCGGCACCATGAACCTGACCGAGCCGCATTGCGGCACCGATCTCGGCCTGCTGCGCACCAAGGCCGTTCCGCAGGCCGATGGCAGCTACAAGCTCTCCGGCCAGAAGATCTTCATTTCCGCCGGCGAACACGACATGTCAGGCAACATCGTCCACCTCGTTCTCGCCCGCATCGAGGGCGCGCCCGAGGGCACCAAGGGCATCTCGCTCTTCATCGTGCCGAAGTTCATGGTCGGTGCCGATGGCGCGGCCGGAGAACGCAACGGCGTTTCCTGCGGCGCGCTCGAGCACAAGATGGGCATCCACGGCAACGCCACCTGCGTCATGAACTACGACGAGGCGACCGGCTTCCTGATCGGCGCCGAGAACAAGGGCTTGGCTGCCATGTTCGTGATGATGAACGAGGCGCGCCTCAGCGTCGGCCTGCAGGGGCTGGCGATCGCCGAGATCGCCTATCAGAACGCCGCCGAATATGCCCGCGAACGCATCCAGGGCCGCGCGCTGTCAGGCGCCAAGGCACCGGACAAAAAGGCCGATCCGATCATCGTTCACCCCGACGTTCGCCGCGCGCTGATGACCATCCGTTCGTTCAACGAAGCCGGTCGCGCCTTCCTGCTCTGGACCGCGCTGAAATCCGACATCGCCCACCGCGCGACGGATGAGAAGGAACGGCAGACGGCCGACGATATCCTCGGCCTCGTCACCCCGATCCTCAAGGGCGTGATGACTGACAAGGGCTTCGACCACGCCGTCATGGCTCAGCAGGTCTTCGGCGGTCACGGCTATATCGAAGAGCAGGGCATGAGCCAGTATGTCCGCGATGCCCGTATCGCCATGATCTACGAAGGCGCCAACGGCATCCAGGCGCTCGATCTCGTCGGCCGCAAGCTCGGCCAGAATGGCGGCCGCGCGGTGATGGCGCTGTTCAAAGAGATCGGCGATTTCTGCGAGGAAAACCGCAGCGACGAGCAGATGTCCTTCTTCACCAAGAACCTGAAGAAGGGCTTGAACGACGTGCAGGCGTCGACCATGTGGTTCATGCAGCATGCGATGGCAAAGCCCGACAATGCCGGCGCCGGCTCGACCGACTACATGCATCTCTTCGGCCTCGTCATTCTCGGCTATATGTGGGCGAAGATGGCCAAGGCCGCAAACGACGGACTGGCCGCGGGAGAGACAGATCGCGAGGCTTTCCTGCGCAACAAGCTGATCACCGCCCGCTTCTTCATGGAGCGGATCATGCCGGAAACGACGCTGCGCAAGGCGCGCATCGAGACCGGCGCGGAAACGATGATGGCATTGAGCGCCGAGGCGTTTTGAGGTTTGCGGCCAACAGCCGCCAGGGAGACGAGACAGGATGACCGAAGTTTTCATTTACGATCACGTCCGCACGCCGCGCGGCCGCGGCAAGAAGGACGGCTCGCTGCACGAGGTGCCGTCGGTGCGCCTTGCGGCGAAAACGCTGGAAGCGCTGCGCGACCGCAACGGGCTGAACACAGAGATGGTCGATGACATCATCATGGGCTGCGTCGATCCCGTCATGGAAGCCGGCGCCGTCATCCCGCGTGGCGCGGCCTTCGAGGCGGGCTATTCCATCAAGGCGCCGGGCATGCAGATCTCCCGTTTCTGCGCGTCCGGCCTCGACGCCGTCAATTTCGCCGCCGCCAAGATCGCGCAAGGCGCCGATGACATCGTGATTGCCGGCGGCGTCGAGAGCATGTCGCGCGTTGGTCTCGGCATGTCGGGCGGCGCATGGTTCATGGACCCGTCGGTCAACTTCCCTGCTTATTTCATGCCGCAGGGCGTCTCGGCCGATCTGATCGCCACCAAATACGGCTTCAGCCGCGACGACGTCGACGCCTATGCCGTCGAGAGCCAGAAGCGCGCCGCCAATTCCTGGGAGAAGGGTTACTTCAAGAACTCCGTCATCCCGGTGAAGGACCAGAACGGTCTCGTGATACTCGACCGCGACGAGCACATGCGCCCCGGCACCGACATGCAGGCGCTGGCCTCGCTCAACCCGTCCTTCCAGATGCCCGGCGAGATGGGCGGCTTCGAGGCCGTCGGCATCCAGGCACATCCGGAGATCGAGCGGATCAACTATGTCCACCACGCCGGCAACTCGTCGGGCATCGTCGATGGCGCCGCCGCCGTGCTGCTCGGCTCCAAGGCGGGCGGCGAGAGCATGGGGCTGAAGCCGCGCGGCCGCATCAAGGCCTTCGCCAATATCGGCTCCGACCCGGCGCTGATGCTGACCGGCCCTGTCGACGTCACCGAGAAACTGCTGAAGCGCACCGGCATGACGCTCGCCGATATCGACCTCTTCGAACTCAACGAAGCCTTCGCCGCCGTCGTGCTGCGCTACATGCAGGCCTTCGACATCAGCCACGACAAGATCAACGTCAACGGCGGCGCAATCGCCATGGGCCATCCGCTCGGCGCCACCGGCGCGATGATCCTCGGCACTGTGCTGGACGAGCTGGAACGCCGCGATCTCAACACTGCGCTGGTGACACTCTGCATCGGCGCCGGCATGGGCACGGCGACTGTGATCGAACGCGTTTAACCGGGATCTGCGAGCGAGAACCATCCAGATGGGCCAGAACGAGACGAAACGCCACTTCGAGCTGCGAAACCTCGACAAGGACATGGAAAAGGCGGCGAAGGACGCCTCCTATGTCATTACGAAGGAGCAGGCCAAGCAGATGAAAGGGGCCGGTCGCGCCCTTCTGATCTGCCTTGTCGTGGTGGTTCTGGGATTTTGTCTGTTGCTGAGCACCATCTGACCGTTTGGGAAATTCAGGGAAGAGGAATCCCATCATGACCACCTACACCAATTTCACCGTCGAGACCGACGCCGATGGCATTGCCCTCGTCACCTGGGACATGCCCGGCAAGTCGATGAACGTCTTAACCTCCGAGGTGATGGACGAACTGAATGCGATCATCGACCAGACGGTGGCAGACAGCGCCGTCAAGGGCGTTGTCATCACCTCAGGTAAGTCGAGCTTCTCCGGCGGTGCTGATCTATCGATGATCAAGGCGATGTTCACCTTCTACAACGAGGAGAAAGTCAAGGACCCATCGACCGCCGCGCAAAAGCTCTTCGATCTCGTCGGCCGCATGACCGGCCTGTTCCGCAAGCTGGAAACGTCAGGCAAGCCCTGGGTCTCCGCCATCAACGGCACCTGCATGGGTGGCGCGCTGGAGATGTCGCTCGCCTGCCATGGCCGCGTGGCCTCCAATGCCAAGTCGGTCAAGATCGCGCTTCCCGAGGTCAAGGTCGGCATCTTCCCGGGCGCCGGCGGCACGCAGCGCGTCGCGCGCCTTGCTGATGCACAATCCGCTCTGCAGATGATGACGACGGGCCAGTCGCTGACGGCTTCGCGCGCCAAGGCGATGAACCTGATCCATCAGGTGGTCGAGCCGGATCAGCTGATCCCCGCCGCCAAGCAGATGATCAAGGACGGCCTGAAGCCGATCGCCCCCTGGGACGAAAAGGGCTTCAAGGCCCCCGGCGGCGGCATCTGGACCCCGGCGGCAGCCCAGCTCTGGCCGGCCGCACCCGCGATCCTGCGCCGCGAAACCGCGGGCAACTATCCCGGCGCGCTCGCCATCCTGAAATCCGTCTACGAGGGCTTGCAGGTGCCCTTCGATACGGCGCTCAAGATCGAGCAGCGCTATTTCACTGAAGTGCTGCAGACCACCGAAGCATTCTCGATGATCCGTTCCCTCTTCATCTCCATGCAGGAGCTCGGCAAAGGGGCCCGCCGCCCCGCCGGCATCGCAAAGACGGAGCTGAAGAAGGTGGGTGTCGTCGGCGCCGGTTTCATGGGGGCGTCGATCGCCTACGTGACCGCCGCCGCCGGCATTCCCGTCACCCTCATCGACCGCGACATGGAAGCGGCGAACAAGGGCAAGTCCGTCTCCGAAGGCCTGGTGAAGGACTCGGTCGGTAAGGGCCGCCTGACGCAGGATGAGGGCGCGGCACTTCTCGCGCGCATCACGCCGTCTGCCGATTATGCCGACCTCGCGGACGTCAATCTCGTTATCGAGGCGGTGTTCGAGGACCGCGACGTCAAGAAGGCCGTGATCGAGGCTGTCGAGGCCGTGCTGCCCGAAGGCGCGATCTTCGCCTCCAACACCTCGACCCTGCCGATCTCCGGCCTCGCGAAGAATTCGAAGCGGCCGGTCGATTTCATCGGCGTGCACTTCTTCTCGCCGGTCGAAAAGATGATGCTGACAGAAGTCATCCTCGGCAAGGAGACAGGCGACAAGGCGCTGGCCGTCGCGCTCGATTACGTCGCCGCCATCAGGAAGACGCCGATCGTGGTCAACGATACGCGTGGCTTCTTCGTCAACCGCTGCGTCTTCCGCTACATCCACGAAGCCTATGACATGCTGATTGAAGGCGTGCCGCCGGCGATGATCGAAAACGCCGCCAAGATGGCCGGCATGCCTGTCGGCCCGCTGTCGCTCAACGACGAGGTGGCCATCGATCTCAGCCAGAAGATCCTGAAGGCGACCGTTGCCGATCTCGGCGAAGCAGCCGTCGATCCGAGGCACCTGGCGCTGATCAACAGGATGGTCGACGAACTCGATCGCCGTGGCCGCAAGAACGGCAAGGGCTTCTACGACTATCCGGCCAAGCCCGCCAAGAAATCGCTGTGGCCGGAGTTGAAGACCTTCTATCCGCAGAAGAAGGCCGACGAGATCGATGTCGAGGTGATGAAACAGCGCTTCCTCGTCACCATCGCGCTCGAGGCCGCGCGCACGATCGAAGAAGGCATCGTTACCGATCCACGCGAGGCCGATGTCGGCTCCATCCTCGGCTTCGGCTTCGCGCCCTATACCGGCGGCGTGCTCTCCTACATCGACGGCATGGGGCCGAAGAATTTCGTGGCGCTCTGCGAGAGGTTAGCCGCCTCTTACGGATCCCACTTCGCCCCGACCGCGCTGCTTAAGGATATGGCGGCCAAGGGTGAGACCTTTTACGGCCGATTCGACCCTTACGCCGGCGCGAAGGCCGCGGCCTGACCGGCCTTTCCATGCGCATGATCGGGCTGGCTTTTAAGCCCGCCCGGTCGCCCCCAGAATTCATCGATGAATTCATCGGTCGGGGCATCTTCGGTCGCTAAAGTTGCCTTGCCAGAGACACAATTACCACGTAAAAGCCTCGCATCGATCTTGCTAGATGAACTTTGTTACGGCCGCTCGTGCTGTTGCTCGCGAACTTCCTCCAAAATCGGTTTCCATCGCATGCTGGCTTTGTTCGGTGTGCACCATCTATGTACGATTTATAAAAGGATATCGTCATGAGCACAGGTACTGTTAAGTGGTTCAACGCAACCAAGGGCTACGGCTTCATTCAGCCGGACGACGGTTCTGCCGACGTTTTCGTTCACATCTCTGCTGTTGAGCGCGCCGGCATGCGCGAACTCAAGGACGGCCAGAAGCTGTCTTACGAGCTCGTTGCCGACAAGCGTTCGGGCAAGATGTCCGCAGACCGTCTGCAGGCTGCTTAAGTTTTCGAATACATCGTCTCCGGTTCGCCGGGACGAACGAAAGGCCGGGTTCGCCCGGCCTTTTTTATTGCCCGCTTTTCGGGTTCAGGCGGCGATCCGCTCCGCTTTGGCGCGATCCGCCCGCAGGCAGAGAAAGCCGATCCAGGTGACCAGGATGATCGCCGTCGCGTAGATATCCGTCGTCAGCTGGTAGCCGAGCGATTTCGCCAGGAAACCGGCGAGAATGGCCGGCAGGCTGAAGGCGAGGTAGCTTTGGATGTAGAAGGCCGACAGCAGTTCGGCGCGCTCGTCCGGCTTGGCAAGCGGCATGATCGTCCCCATCGCGCCCAGGAAATTCGTGCCGAAGCCGACGCCCGTCAGCAACGTTCCGAGAAGCAGCAGCGGCACGCTGGCAAGGTGCACGCCCGCCACGACAGTCAGCACGCCGAGCGTGGTCGCCATCGTGCCGAAGGCGAGATTGCCGTTGGCCGATCTGGCGCGCCTCAGATAGACGGCGACCGCCCCCGATACCATCAGCGCCGTTACCACCGAGCCGCCCGTCAGCGGCGCGTGGCTGCCTGTGGTGCTCACGACCAGCGACGGCACGAGCGAGAGATAGAAACCGCCGAGCGTCCAGTTGGCGATGTTGATCGGCGTGACCAGCGCCAGCGGCCGCCGCACTTGTGGCGGGATGGCGACGCGCGGCTTCAGCGAAGCCCAGACACCCGGCCGGGTGGATGCGGTCTCGCCGGTTGCCCAGATCGCACCGGCCTGGATGACGAAGGCGACGAGCAGGATCGCGTAGACGAGATGCAGAGGAAACGGCCCATACTGGATCAGCGTGCTGGTTCCGAAAGCGCCGATCGCCATGCCGGATAGCGGTGCGATCGAATTCACCAGCTGTCCTTTGGCCTTATCGACATCGACGAGCGCAGCGCCGATTGAAGCACCGGCGATCCCGGTCGCCAGCCCCTGCATGATCCGCGCCGCGATCAGCCACGCCGGCCCGCTGGCGGCGGCAAACAGCGCCATGGCGATGATCTCGAGCACCAGCGCCGAAAAGATCACCGGCTTGCGGCCGAGATGATCGGAGATCGAGCCGGCGATCAATAGGGCAAGCAGCAGCGCGAAGGCATAGACCGCGAAGATGACGGTGATCAGCACGGGAGAGACGGCGAAGTTTTCCTGATAAATCCGGTAAAGCGGCGTCGGCGCGGCCGAGGCGCCGAAGAAGGTGGCAAGCGTCACCGCGTGAAAACGGATGGGGTTTGACTTCGTCTCTATGGATTTGCCGGGCGCGGGCATATATAAGCTCCTTAAAGCTAAGTCGTTGCGTTAGTCCGATGTAGGGCAGGCGCACGCTAAAAGCAAATAATTTGCGTTAATGGATCGCTCAAAGTTTTTGAACCATGGCGCGCTCGGGAGGCCGAAGGTCGGATAACCAATGCCAGCAAAAGAAAATCTCCGTCCCGGCGGGCGCAGCGCCCGCGTTCAGGCCTCCGTCCACAATGCCGTCCGGGCGCTGTTCAAGACAATGGACCGCGCCGACGTCACCATCCCGCTGATCGCGGCCGAGGCAGGCGTGACGCCATCCACTATCTACCGCCGCTGGGGCGAACTGCAGGAACTGCTCGCCGATGTCGCCGTCGAACGCCTTCGCCCCGACATGCTGCCGATCGACACCGGCAGCGCCCGAGGCGATCTGGAGGTGTGGACGGAGCAATATTGCGAGGAGATGTCCTCGGGCATAGGCCGCGACATGATGCGCGACGTGCTGGCGGCGCAGGACAACGCCAACGCCTGCAAGTGCGATGCGTTCACCCGCGAGCAGATCGCGTTGATTGCTGAGCGCGCGCATGCCCGTGGCGAGGCATTTCCCGATATCGATGCGGTCATGGACGGCGTCGTCGCCCCCATCATCTACCGCATCCTCTTTGGCGACCAGCCCTCGATCGAGCGCGTGCGCAACCTAGTGACGGATGTTCTGGCAAGCGCACCTACTCGGCCGCGGCAGCCCGCTTCTGCGCCGATATCTGGGTGATGTAGGCACGCAGCGCGGCGGGGCGCACCGGCTTGTGCTGGATGCCGATCCCGTGCCGCTCGGCGTCGGCGCGCACCTCCAGCGTCCGGTCCGCGGTGATGCAGAGACCTGGAACATAGGTGGCGAAGCGCTCGCGCACGGAGAGGATCGCGGCCACCCCGGTCCCGTCTCCGAGATGATAGTCGGCGATGACGAGATCGGGCGCGCCCTCCCGCGCATCGAGCGCGGCGACACCCAAAAGCGAATCCGCCGATTGCACGGCGCAGCCCCAGCCGCTCAGCAGCAGCTGCATTCCCTCAAGGATATGCGGCTCGTTGTCGATGCAGAGCACCTTCAGCCCCTTCAGGTTCTGCGCCGAGCGCTCGGCGGGCGCGGTCGCGATCGGCGCTTCGGCGACCGGCGAGATATCGCGCGGCATGACGATGCGGAAATCGGTGCCCTTGCCATGCGTCGAATGCAGCTCCACCGGGTGGCTGAGCACGCGCGCGATGCGATCGACGATCGATAGCCCGAGCCCGAGGCCCGATGCGGTCTTGGCGCCTTCGTCCAGTCGCGCGAACTCCTTGAACACGGTGCGGAACTTCGATGGCGGGATGCCGATGCCCGAATCCATCACTTGGATGACGACCTGATTGCCGCGCCGGCGCGCACCCACCAGAACCTTGCCGGTCAGGGTATATTTGATCGCGTTCGACACCAGGTTCTGCACCAGCCGGCGCAGCAGATTGGGGTCGGACCGCACGCGCAGAGACGTCGGCATCACCACCAGCTTCAGCCTCTTCTCGCGCGCGATCGGCGCGAAGTCGGTCTGGATGCGCTCCAATAGGTCAGCAAGCGGAACCGAGGCGAGGCGAGGGCGCATGGCCCCGGTGTCGAGCCTGGAAATGTCGAGCACGGCGCCCAGAATGCTCTCCACCGATTCCAGCGCCGAATCGATGTTGCGCACGATGGCGCTGCTCTCCGATTGCCCCATCCGCTCGACCAGCGCCGAGGAATAGAGCCGGGCGGCATTGAGCGGCTGCAGGATGTCGTGCCCGGCGGCGGCGAAGAAGCGCGTCTTCCCAAGATTTGCCTCGTCGGCCGAGGCGCGCGCTTCGCCGAGTTCGTGGTTGACGCGGGTAAGCTCCGCCGTGCGCTCCGCCACGCGCTGCTCCAGCGTCTCGTTGGCCTGCTTCAGCGCCTGGTCGGCGGCGACGCGCTGGGTGATATCGGTAAAGGTCGCGACGATGCCCTTGTCGGGCATGGCGTTGGAGCGCACTTCGATGATGCGTTCCCCGCGCCCGAGCACCAGCGCGAAAGGCTTGTCGAGCGTCAGGAAATGCCGGACCGTCTGGCTGACTTCGGAGACCGGAATATCGCCGCGCTGGCTGAGGATGGCGACGATATCGGCAAGCGGAAACCCGACCTGTCCCGATGTTTCGGGCAGATCCAAAAGCTGCCGGAAGCGCCGGTTCCAGATCGTCAGATGGTTCGAGCTGTCGAACACCGCAATGCCCTGGTCCATCTGCGACAGCGCCGTCTGCAGCATGTCCTGGTTATATTGCAGCGCCTCGCTCGCCTGGTCGAGCAGCCATGCGGTGTCGGCCGAGGCATCCTCCACCTTCTGCAGGATGAGCGACAGCACCAGCCGCGCCGAAGACGAGCCGATGGCGCTGCCGAGCAGCTGCTCGGTGAAATGGATGAGCGCCATGTCGGCCGGCTGGTCGTCCTCCAGCTTGCGGCCGGAGTTCTGCTGGTAGGTCTGGAACGACCGCTCCATCCGCTCTTCGCCGAGATAGCGCGAGATCGTCGCCTTCAGATCGCCGACGCTGATCCGCGTTTTCCAGCCGCGCGTGGCAAATTGCGAGCGCGACTGCCGCTTGACGAAGATGCCCGCCTGGATGCGCTCGAGCGGCCGGGCATTGCGCGTCATCGAGCCGATCACGAAGAAGCCGGTATTGACCAGCAGGCTCATGACCGTGGCGTTGACCAGCGGATCGGCATTGTGGGTAAAGACGGTGACCCCTGGAAAGACGAAACCAAGCACGGCGCTCGCCACCGCTGAATAATCTGGCCCGCCAAGCGAGGGCAGGAACAGCAGATAGATCCAGATCACGAAGCCGGAGGAGAGACCGAGGATCGCGCCGCGCGCATTCGCCCGCCGCCAGATCAGCCCGCCCAAGAGTGACGGCGCCATCTGCGCGATGGCGGCAAACGATAGCAGGCCGATCGAGGCCAGGCCCGTGGTGCTATCAGTCGAGCGGTAATAGGCATAGCCGAGCAGCAGCACGGCGAAGATGGCGCTGCGGCGGATGTTGAGCAGCGTCTTGGCGAAATCGTCGCGCTGGCCGCCGCGCCCGGCAAGCCGTCGGCGCAGGAAGATCGGCATGACGATATCGTTGGAGACCATGATCGACAGCGCCACCGAGGCGACGATCACCATCGCCGTCGCCGCCGAAAAGCCGCCGATGAAGGTGATCAGCGACATCACGGGCATCTGCCCGACGATCGGCAGCGACAGCATGTAGAGATCGGCATTGCCGCTGCCGCCGAAGGTGAGCAGGCCTGCAATTGCCATCGGCAGCACGAAGAGATTGATGGCGATGAGGTAAAGCGGGAACAGGAAGCCCGCCAGCCGCAGCTCCTTCGCCGTCCGGTTCTCGACCACGGTCACATGAAACTGCCGCGGCAGCATGACGATCGCAAAGGCCGAAAGAACGGTCAGCGTCAGCCAGCGGCTGATCGGAGTCTGGTAGTGCAGCGCCGACAGCACCAGCTCGTTCTCCGCCGCCTTCCGCCAGAGATCTGCCGGCCCGTCGAACAGGAACCAGACGACGCAGACCCCGGCCGTCAGAAACGCGAACAGCTTCACCACCGATTCCATCGCGACCGCCAGGATCAACCCGTCCTGATGTTCCGTCGCATCGGTGTGGCGGGTGCCGAACATGATGGCGAAGCAGGCGAGCACCAGCGTGACGAGCAGCGGCAGGTCTAGGAAATAGAGATTGCCGCTCCCGATGCCGTAATCCGATGGATTAAGCATCGCCGTCACGGTGCTCGACACCGATTTCAGCTGCAGCGCGATGTAGGGGATGGCGCCGACCAGCGAGATCAGCGCCACGATCGTCCCCACCGCCGAGTTCTTGCCATAGCGCGCCGAGATGAAGTCGGCGACCGAGGTGAGCTTCTCCGTCTTGGCGAGATCGATGATCCGCCGCAGCACCGGCATCCCCAGCGTGAAGACAAGGATCGGCCCGATATAGATGCCGGTGAATTCCAGCCCGCGCTGCGAGGCAAGGCCGACGCCGCCGAAATAGGTCCAGGACGTGCAGTAGATCGCGAGGCTGAGCGCATAGACGACGGGCCGCCCGCTGTCCGGCGCGCCGAAGCGTCTGCGCTGCCGGTCGCCATGGCTTGCCACGGCAAACAGCAGTAACAGATAGCCGAACGCCGATGCGAGTATGACCCAGCCTGGCAGCATTTCTCCTCCGCCGGCGTCCCATGCGCCGGTCCTCCCGGAGCTCGAAGCCTACGGCAAATCGGGGCCTTTGAAAATTCCCGCCGTCTAGGTCTTAAGTCAAAGACGGGTGGAGCATTTGAATAATTCGTAATTTGTAATTGAATAATCGCAACGAAGATGTAGCTAATAAAAACAACAGCCTGCAATCAAACTGCATCAGAGGGAGACAGATCGCATGCTCAATGAGTTCAAAGCGTTTATTGCCCGCGGCAACGTCATGGACCTTGCCGTCGGTGTCATCATCGGTGGTGCGTTCGGCGGCATCGTCAAATCCTTGGTCGATGACGTCATCATGCCGATCGTCGGCGCCATCTTTGGCGGCTTCGATTTTTCCAATTACTTCATCGGCCTCTCGTCCAACGTCAATGCGCCGACGCTGGCCGCTGCCCGCGCACAGGGCGCCGTTCTCGCTTACGGCAGCTTCATCACCGTTCTGATCAACTTCCTGATTCTTGCCTGGATCATCTTCCTGATGGTCAAGGGCGTGAACACGCTGCAGAAGCAGGTCGAGCGGCAGAAGAAGGTTGCTCCGGAAGAAGCACCGCCGCCGCCGGCCGACGTTGCTCTTCTCACCGAAATCCGCGACCTGCTGGCCAAGCGCTCGACGGTCTGATGGCTTAAGAGCCTTGCCGGATGAGGCAGGGCTCACCCATCACGGAAATCGATCGGCCATCACCTAATATCATGGGATTCGCCCGCGCATTTGTTTTATGTAGGCGAAAACCGGAGTGATGCATGTCGATCGTCAATAGCCTCAGCCCGCGCGCCATCCAGGCGCCTGAAAGCGGGATCGTCGAAGTCGTCAATTATGCCCGTGGCCGCGATGGCCTCTTGCCGCTTTGGGTCGGCGAAGGCGATCTTCCCACCCCCGATTTCGTCAATCAGGCGGCCATGACGGCGCTGTCGGCCGGCGAGACCTTCTACACCTACCAGCGCGGCATTCCCGAACTGCGCCAGGCGCTCTCCGATTATTACGCCCGCCACTTCGGCATAAACCTTCCCGTCGAGCATTTCTTCGTCACCGGCTCCGGCATGCAGGCGATCCAGATCGCGGTACAGGCGATGACCTCGCCCGGCGACGAACTGGTCTACCTGACGCCCGCCTGGCCGAATATCGCCGCCGCGCTTGAGATCGCCGGCGCCCGCTCCGTCGGCGTGCAGCTCGATTTCGAAGGTGGCAAATGGGCCGTCGACCTCGACCGTATTGCTGCCGCGATCACGCCGAAGACGAAAGCGCTCTTCATCAACACGCCCTCCAACCCGACCGGCTGGACCGCGACGCGCGAGGATCTGGCCGCCATCCTCGGCCTTGCCCGCAAGCATGGTCTCTGGATCATGGCGGACGAAATCTACGCCCGCTACTACTTCCCCGGCGACCGTGCGGCGTCTTTCCTCGATGTGATGGAAGCGGGCGACAAGGTGATGTTCGTCAATTCCTTCTCGAAGAACTGGTCGATGACCGGCTGGCGCGTCGGCTGGATCGTGGCGCCGCCGGAGACGGGGCAGGTGCTTGAGAACCTGATCCAGTATTCGACCTCGGGTGTCGCCCAGTTCATGCAGCGGGGCGCCGTCGCCGCCTTGAATGAAGGCGATGCCTTCGTCCAGGCGAATATCGACAAGGCAAGGCGCTCGCGCGACATCCTCTGCGACGCGCTGATTGCGACCAACCGGGTTGAGACGCTGAAGCCCGATGGGGCGCTATATGCCTTCCTGAAGATCGACGGTGTCACCGACAGCCGCAAGGCGGCGATCGATATCGTCGACAAAACCGGCGTCGGTCTTGCGCCCGGAACTGCCTTTGGTCCAGGCGGCGAGCTCTTCCTGCGTGCCTGCTTCCTGCGCGATCCCGCCCAGATCCAGACCGCGGCCGACAGGCTCTGCGACTATATCCTGAAGCTCTGAACCGGGAGCAACCGCATGTCAGAAAAGATCACCGCCGACCACCTGGAAGGCTTTCTCGGCAATCGCCGTCTGATGGAGCAATTGGCCTTTATTCTCGAGGTCGAGAAGCTGAAGACGATCCTGCGCCGCACGTCGCTGCTCGATCGCTCGCGCGTCGAAACCGACGCCGAGCACACCTGGCAGATCGCGCTGATGGCGGCGGTGCTTGCCGAACATTCAAGCGAGCCGATCGATCTGCTGCGCGTCTTGAAGATGCTCTTGATCCACGACATCGTCGAAATCGATGCCGGCGATACCTTCGCCTATGATGCGGTTGCCCGCACCAGCCAGGCCGAGCGCGAGCTGCGCGCCGCAGACCGAATCTTCGCCCTGCTTCCCGCCGATCAGGCCGTCGAGTTCCGCGCGCTTTGGGATGAGTTCGAGGAAAAGCGCACCAGCGATGCGCGCTTCGCCAACGCCATGGACCGCTTCCAGCCTCTGCTCCATAATTTCTTCACCGGCGGCGGCACCTGGCATACGGCCGGCGTCACCGAGCCGGACGTCGTCAGGCGCATGGAGCCGATCGCCATCGCTTCGGGCACGCTCGGAGACCTCACCGAACGGCTGATCGCGCTTGCCGTCGAGCAGGGCTTCCTGGCTCCCCGGGCCGCAGCCGAAACGGGTGCCTGCTCCCCCGATGGGGCCGAAATGGCCACATCGATAAAATTCTAGCAAACCCGCAAATCAGCCCCTAACCACACCGGCAAACTTCGCCCCGGCGTACGTCCCGCCGGGGCCGTTTATTCGAATTTCGGAAAGGAAAGCCGGGTCAGATGCCCCCGTGAGATGAAACGGGAGTGCGGGACATGGCAATTCTGGTGACGGGTGGCGCCGGCTATATCGGCAGTCATATGGTCTGGACATTGCTGGATGCGGGCGAGCAGGTGGTCGTGCTCGATCGCCTCTCCACGGGCTTCCGCTGGGCCGTGGCGCCGGAAGCGCGCTTCTATCTCGGCGATGTCGCCGATACCGAGTTGCTCAAGACCATCTTCATCGAAAACGACATCGAGGCGATCATCCATTTCGCCGGCTCCGCCGTCGTCCCGGCCTCGGTAGCCGACCCGCTGTCCTATTACGACAACAACTCCGGCAAGACCCGCGCGCTGATGAGCGCGGCGGTCAGCGCCGGCATCCGTCACTTCGTCTTCTCCTCTACCGCCGCCGTCTATGGTCCGCAGAAGACGTCTGATCCGGTCAAGGAAGATGCATCGTTGAACCCGGAAAATCCCTACGGCCAGTCGAAGCTGATGACCGAGTTCATGTTGCGCGATGCGGCCGCCGCTTATGACTTCAACTATGTGGCCCTGCGCTATTTCAACGTCGCCGGCGCCGACCCGCTCGGTCGCGCCGGGCAGTCGACCTCCGGCGCGACACATCTGATCAAGGTCGCCTGCGAGGCGGCCCTTGGCCGCCGTGACAGCGTCAGCGTCTACGGCCTCGATTATCCGACGCATGACGGCACCGGCGTTCGCGACTACATCCACGTGAGCGATCTGGCCGAGGCGCACCTCAGAGCCCTGCAGCACCTGCGCAGCGAGCGCGGCTCGCTGGTTGCCAATTGCGGCTACGGCGCCGGTTATTCGGTGCTCGACGTGCTGAACATGGTCACGCGCCTGCACGGTCACGCCTTCAAGATCCACATGGCCCCGCGCCGCCCGGGCGATTCCGCCAGTGTCGTGGCCGACGCCACGCTGGCGAACCGCGTGCTCGGCTGGACCCCCCGATACGATTCACTCGAGACCATCGTCCGCAGCGCGCTTGATTGGGAATTGTCTCTCATGAACCGCAACGTCGAGGATCTGCAGGGGCTGCACCGCGTGCTCGCCGCCGCCTCCTTCTAGAGCCTTTCCTGGTTAGCTTGAAGCATTCTGCCGGAGCAGGTTTTCGTCAGGGCAAAGGCGATTGGCGAAGGGC
>NZ_JBGLYS010000053.1:0-27478 GCF_047304155.1 Rhizobium sp. Rhizsp42
ACGCCAGTCATGCGGGCGACTTCGAGCAGGTCCTCATCCGTGGCGTCGGCGCGGCCGTTGCCACCTGCGCGACCGGCATGGCGGCGGAGCCTGCGGGGGCCGGCGCGACTGAGGTGACCGGGGCGACGGACATGGCAACCGGCGTGACCGGAGCCTGCCTTGCAACCGCCACAGCCTGCGGGGCCACGGCCGGAGCCGGCGCGCCAGGCTTGCGCTGCATGGCTTCGATGACGGCCTGCTTCGGACCATCGGCGATGATGCGGCCCTTGTCGATGACGATGAGGCGGTCGACGAGATCCAGCATGCTATAACGATGGGTGGCGATGATCAGCGTCGTCTTGCGATCGAAGGCCTTGGAGAGACGGGCGATCAGGTTGCGCTCGGTCGCGAGGTCCATGGCGCCCGAGGGCTCGTCGAGGAACACGACCTTGGGGCGGGTGAGCAGGAGACGGGCGATGGTGAGCGCCTGCTTCTGGCCGCTCGACAGATTGCTGCCGCGCTCGCCGACAGGCATGTCGAAGCCGCGCGGATGGGTGCCGACGAACTCGTCGACGCCAGTCATGCGGGCGACTTCGAGCAGGTCCTCATCCGTGGCGTCGGCGCGGCCGAGCAGCAGGTTTTCCTTCACCGTCCCGGAGAACAGATCGGAGGACTGGCCGGCGACGGCGACATTGGCGCGCACTTCGGCCATGTGATACTGGCGGATATCAACACCATCGATCAGCACGCGGCCGCCCGACGGGGCAAACAGTCCGTCCAGCAGGCGGCCCAGCGTGGTCTTGCCGGAGCCGATGCGGCCGATGATGCCGATGCGCTCACCGGGATTGACGTTGAAGGACAGCTTGTTGATGACGGGATAATCCGAACCCGGATACTGGAACGAGACATCCTGGAAAGAGAAGGCGCCGCGGGTGATCTCGCGATTGACGAAACCGACCGTCGACGGGCGGTCATCGGGCTGTTCCATGATCTTGTCGAGGATGCGCAGCGACATGGTGGCCTGGCGGAAGCGCGCCAGCGTCATGGCGATCTGGCCGAGCGGCGCGCCGGCGCGGCTGGCCAGCATGACGGTGGCGACGATCGCGCCCATGGCGATGCGGCCTTCGGAGAATTCGTAGGTGCCGGCAATGACGATCAGGACGCTCACCATCTGCTGCACGAACATGGTCATGTTGATGGCATTGGTGGAGACGTGCTTGATCTCTTCGCTGGTGCGGCTGGAATATTTCGTCAGCTCCTGCCAGCGGCGCAGCATGGTGGCTTCGGCGCGCAGGCTCTTCAGCGTCTCGATCGTCGAGATGGTTTCGACCAGCAGCGACTGGCGGCGCGATGCCTCGTTGGCGGCGGTCGCCATGCGCTTGCCGATCGCGGCCTGGGCGTAAAGACCGATCACGACCGAGAGCACGAAGGCGACGGCGGGGATGACGACGAGCCAGCCGGAGATGAGATAGATGACGGCGAGGAAGATGAAGACGAAGAGGCTGTCTATGATGACGCCGATCGTGTTGGACGTGAAGAATTCGCGGACGAACTCATACTGTGTGACGCGGTTGGCATATTCGCCCGTCGACATCGGGCGCGAGGCCAGCGTCGAGTTCAGCACCTTGTCGAACAGCATCTGCGAGAGGCGCAGATCCGCCTTGCGACCGGCATAATCAATCAGCGAGGAGCGCGCGGTCTTCAGCAGGAAATCAAAGAGATAGGCAAGTGTGATGCCGGCGGCCAGAACCCAGAGCGTCGGGATCGCCTTGTTGGGCAGAACGCGATCATAGACGTTCATCGTAAACAGCGGCGAGCCGAGCGCGATCAGATTGATGAAGAGCGCGGCCACCATGACGCGGACATAGGTGCGCCAGTAAGGCGCGAGCGTCGTTGCCAGCCAATGGCGCTTTTCGATCTCGACGGCATTACCAACAAGCGCCTCTTCCGAGGCATTCTGATAATAGAGCGTGAAGGCGAAAGCCGTCTCGGGCTTCAGCGCGATCAGATCCTCGCGCGACAGGCGCGAGGAAACGCCAGCGACGGGAACGATGTCGGTGATGTAAGAGCCGTCCTCGGCCATCTCCAGCAGAGGGAGCACGCCGCCATCGGCAAAGGCGACGATGGCGGGACAATCGAAATTGCCCAGCCGGCAATCGCGCTCCGGATGCTTGATGACCTGAAGGCCGATGCGCTCGGCCATCTGCTCGACGTCATCGCCCTCAAGCGATTCGGTGATCTCATCCGGAAGGCCGGAGAAGAGCACCGTATCGGAGCTTGGTCGACCATAGAACGCTGCCACGGACTTGAACGCGGCCTTGAATGTTTGAAGCGGCATGCTGCCGTTCGTCTCAGATGCAACGTTCCGCATGTTCTATGGTCAGCTGACTACTACTGCTGCCGGATCGGCGCCAGCAGGTCCATAGGCATGCCAGCCTTCTGATGAGAGTCGACTTCGGCATATCCGGGATTCTGAGCGGCCGCTGGGACAGCGAACTCTTCTCGTGCGTAGGGCTTGGCCTGATCCAGCGGCTTCAGCTTCATGGTCTGAAGCAGATTGCCGGATGCGGCGAGGATCTTGTATTCCGCAAACAGCGAGGCAACGCGGGCCGTATCGGCCAGCACCTTGGTGTTGAAGCGGGTGTTCTGCGCATCGAGCACATCGAGCAGCGAGCGCTGGCCGACCTTGAACTGCTCGCGGTAGGAACCGACCAGCTGGTTGTTGATCGACGACTGCTTGGCAAGAATGCCCGACAGTTCGCCGCGGCTGACGCGTTCGTTCCAGGCGGAGCTGACCGATTCCTTCACCTCGCGCTGCACCTGCGCGAGCGCATAACGCTCTTCGCCGGCGCGGCGGATCTGCTCCTGCTCGCGGGCGACATCGATGCCGCCGCGATAAAGGTTCCAGCGGGCAACGACGCGCACCTGGTAATCGTTGGTGTTGCCTTCATCGCCGTCGATGTCGTTACCAACGCGGGCCGTACCTTCGAGGTTGACCTTCGGCAGATAATTGGCGCGCGCGCCGCGAACACCGGCATCGGCCGCGTCAACATCGGCGTTGGCCGAGAAGATGCGCGGGCTGTTCTTGTTTGCGACGAACAGTGCATCGTCGAGCGTCTTCGGGATATACTTGGCGACCGATGGTGGGGTCTGGGCATTGACGATCGGCTGGCCGACGGCCTTCATGAAGCGGATCTTCGTTGCTTCCAGCTCTTCAAGCGCTTCGCGCATGCGGGCCTTGGCGGCCTGCAGACGTTCGCTGCCCTGAAGACGGTCGGCATCGGTGAGCGCGCCGCCCTTGATGCTTTCATTGATATCGCCGACCATCGCCGTGTGGAAGGAGACGTTTTCCTTCGCGGCGGCAACGATCTGGTTTTGCAGCATATATTCCAGGTAATCCTGGGTTACTTCGAGCGCCAGCGCTTCGGAGCGCTCGAGGACCCGAAAGGAAGCGCCATCGACGCGCGAGGCCTGCTGATCGACCTGCGACTTGCGCGCGCCGCCATCAAACAGTGTCTGCGTGACCGTCACGCCGACATCTCCGGGCGACAGATAATCATGGTCGGAGCTCAGCGTGCCCGTGGTCGAATTCGACAACCGGCGGCGGCCGATGCCGCTCTCCAGATCAACCGACGGCAAGTATAACCCGCGCGCCTGACGAAGCTCAAACTCGATTGCTTCTTTGTCTTTTGCAGCCTGAAGTATCTGCGGATTGGTTTTCATCGTCGTTTCGATGGCCTGCTGCAAAGACATCGCATTGGCGCCGACAAAAAACGAGAAATTCAGAGCAACAGTGGCAGACAATGCTGCAATAATGCTTTTGGTTTTAAACAAGACGGATGCCCCTCAACATCTAAATTCACCGAGTGAACCCGTATACCGAACGCTTTCATTCGGCAAACAAGTAACACCTATTTTTCCACATTCCAATTCCGGTACAGATCTTTCCTGCGGAGACGGTTAATTCCCTAGTATCAAGCGCTAAAGCTAGAATTTTACAGGGTTTTTTAACGCCAACTTTTCCCGTCCGTGTTTATCTGCCGTTACTTCCACAGGGACCTGCCCCGCGATGAAATTCCGTCAGCGTTACCAATCCGCAACAAACCTTTCCGCACTCCGCATCGCATCGATCGTTTCGATCTGCTTCGCGGCCTTCTCGGTCGGTTTTTTACTTATCTTAAACCTTCTGATGCCGGAGCGACCATTTTTGGTTGGATTCGTCGGAGCCACCGCTATTTCGCTTTTTGTTGCATTTCCGCTGCTGATGATGCTGCAGATCAAGAATAACGAGCTCAGAAAACTGCAGGAAGCCGTTAACTATTCTCAGCGGCACGACAGCGTTACCAAGACGCTGAACGGAACAGCCTTCGCGGCCGCCGTCGAACACTATATCGATCGCCGCAAGCGTATCTCCACTGACGCGGGCGGTGTGATGATCGCCGTCGTGATCGACACGCTGGACGCCATCAGCCGCCGCTACGGGCCGCAATGGGCAGACACCGTGATGCAGTCGCTGGCCGCGATCACCCAGTCCTCGGTGCGCTCGGGCGACCTCGTTGCACGGCTTGCCACCAACGAGCTCGGCGTGTTCCTGCCCGGTGCCACGATCGAGAACGCCCAGGATGTCGGCATGCGCATTCGCCGCCGCTGCGAACAGGCGGCATTCACCGCCGGCGACGCACCGCTTTCGCTCGACATCCGCCTCGGCGGCGCCGTCTTCGACGGCCCGACCGACTTCAACCACATCCGCCAGCTGGCCGACGAAATGGCCATGGACCGTGGTGGTGGAGAGGGCGACGAGATCGTGCCGATCTCGAGACTGCCGGCGGCCTGAGCGGCCGACGCGGACAAGGCAGCAATCGCGACGTGATCTTGAGGCGCCATCGGGCGCCTCTTTTCGTTTGGGCGATTGGCGGATGGATCGGGGTTTCGGCCAGGCGGAGGCATGGCGGCGGACGCTGGCGTCGATACCGGCGAACGCAGGCTGGAGGCGTATCGCAATCGCCGCGGCTTGCCGTAGCACAGCGAAGACCTGCCGCACCAACAAGATCCGCCGCGCCTCACCAGCCACTGGTATCGCAACGCTTCTCGCCATCCGAAGCGAAACAGTCCACGTGGTTTCATTCGCTGTCGACCGACCGCGCAACCAGGCTGGCCGCAACGGCCGACTGCCCGACCATGCTCCGTGTCTCGATCGTACGGCGATGGGGAGCCGGCCTCCCCTCACCCCTCGCATCCCCCTCAAAACGCGAAAAAGGCGCTCGCGCGCCTTTTCCCTTGTCATGTCATGCGGAGTGTTCCGCCTGTCCGTTAGCCGACATGCGGCGCGGTGGTGGTGTCGTGCTTGTCGTCGAACAGGATCTTCACCGCTTCCGTGGTGTTCTGGAGAACCGCCACGTCGTGCCAGCCGCCATTGGCGTTGACGCTGACCACCGTGTCGGCACCCTGCACCGTCGTCTTGACGCTCGAGAGCGCCTCGGCTTCGGTCGCCTGGTGGCCGAGCAGGCTGTCGAGGAGCTTCGACACGTCAAGCGTATCGCCCTCTCCGGCCTTGTAGTCGGTGATCACGTCGGCGATCTTCACGTCCGAAAGCGCGTCGGCATCAAGCACGAACGTATCGGCGCCTGCGCCACCCGTCATCGTCACCATGCCGCCGGCGCCCGAAAGAACGTCGTTACCGTCGCTGCCGATCAGCGAGTAGGCATGATTGCCGTCCCCGCTGCCGAGCGTTGCGTCGAAGGCGACTTCGACGAAGTGGCCAGTGGAGCCATCCGTCAGCGTGTAGCTGCCATCCGCCAGGATCGCCTGACCGTTGATCGCACTATCCGACGCATGCGCATCGAGCGACAGGCTGGCGATCTGATGATCAGCGAGGCTCGAAAGCTCGCCGGCATCGCTGATGCCATTGTGGTTCAGGTCCTGCCAGATGGTGAGCTTCGAGAAGGCCTCATCATTAGCATCGATCTTGCCATCATGGTTGCTGTCGAGCGTCGCCAGCGCCTGAAGACCATCGACATAATTGCCGCCGGCAAAGTGCGGCGAGAAGATCTCGCTGCCATTGTCGATCTTACCGTTGCCATCCACATCGTAAGCCAGGATCCCATCGGAACCGGCCGTCCAGGCGATCTTGTCCTGGTGACCATCGGCGTTGATGTCGAAGGAGACGCCATGCTCGAGAGTGGTGAGCGCGATGCCGTTGTGGTCGAGGTCGAGGATGATGGGGTCGATGGCGGACGTGGTGAAGTTGTTGGACGTCAACGTCCCGAAGCCCACACCGGTCAGGGTCATGATGTGGTCGAGCGTGAAGCCCCGGGTGTCTGCCTGTAGGTTACCGTTAACGTTGGTGCCAATCGTCATCAGATAGATGCCGGCGTCGGCGCTGGTACCCATGCCGGAATAGACAATCACCTCGTAAGTGCCGGACGAGATGGAGCCGATTGCGGCCGCGATCGCTGCCTTGACGGAAGTGTTGCTTGTTGAGCTATCGTCGTTCAGCGACGCGCTGACATGCGATGTGACCTCAAGTACCTTGTTTCGGTCGATGCTTACGAGATTGGTGCCACCCCCTACTTCCTTGAAGCCTGCCGCACCGATAGATACCTGATCCACCTTCACGGCCAGCTTGTCCAACGTGCCGGACGTCGAGAAATTGGCGACCGTGGCGTAGGTGTTGCGGTTCGAAGCAATCGAGTCGTGCTTGAACAAGAGTGTATCGGAGGCGCCATCGCGCGCTCCAAGGTCGACATTCCACCTCCGGCTACCGGCCGTACCAGCGTCGATGACGACCGTGTCGGCACCGCCTCCGGCGAAGATGGAGTCACCGGCCGATCCGGAAAAGATCGTGTCTCCGCGCGCAGTGCCGGTCAAAGTGCTGGCCGATCCGGCCGTGTTGCTCAGCGTCCAGGCGCCAACGCCGCCGGCGTTGGAGAGATTGATGTCGTTTCCTTTCGCATCGATCGAGGCGCTGCCACCATTTACCGTCTCACTTGTGGCTGTCCAATCGCTTGTCGCCGTCGCGTTGACGGCAGCTGTTGCCGATACCTTGAGGATGTCGCCACCCGACAGATCCGTCACCGTATCCGTGCCGCTGTCAACGACGAAGGTGTCGTTTCCGGAACCGCCGGTCAGCGTGTCGTTGCCGCCACCGCCAGTCAGCACGTCGTTGCCGGCGCCACCGATCAGGACGTTTGCGCCTGCATCACCCGTCAACATGTCGTTGCCGGAGCCACCGGTGACGTTCTCGATACCCGAGATCGTCGTGAAGCCGGTTGCCGATCCCTTGGATAGGTCAACGGTCACGCCTTCCAACGTTGCAGCGTAAGAAAGGAGATCGGTGCCGCCCTGGAGGTTGGCGTTGATCGTCTCGACATTGGTGACGGTGCTGCCGTTAAACTGGGTGAGGACCCCGCCAGTGATGACGGCGTTCAGTGTATCGGAACTGCTTGTTCCGGTGATCGACAGCGTATCGTTGCCGGTTCCGCCGTCGATGATATCCGCGCCGTCCCCGATCGTGTAGTTGAACGTGTCATTGCCAGCGCCGCCGAGCAGAATGTCGTTGCCGCTGCCACCGCTGATGGTGTCGTTGCCGTCGCCGCCATCGATGAAGTCGTTGCCAGCACCGCCGGACAGGACGTCATTGCCGCCCATGCCGTAGATCGCATCATCGCCAGATCCGCCGTCGACGGAATTGGCCAAGCCGTTGCCAATCACCACGTCATCGCCGCCGCCTGCCTGAACCTGGCCGGTGACGTTGCCTTCAATAAGGATCAGGTCGCCATGTCCGTTATCATAGTTCGCATAATTCAGCGAGCTGTTATCCGTAATATGGTAGGTCCCAGCCCAGTACTCCAGGGCGCTGAATGCGACGTAGGTTGACTGAACCGTGCCGAGGCTGTCGGTAACAGTCACGCGGTATACATAGAGACCCGCATCTTCCTCTGGATCAAAAAGCCAACTGTCGGGATTGCCTGTAACCGCAAGCGTATCCTTGTTAAACGAAAGCCAGTTGTCAGGGGTCGTCGTGTAAACCCCCGATACGGTGTAGGAGGCATTTCCCGTTACGTCGAAGAGCGTCTTCAGGTTGAAGTTGATCCTGTTCGGATAGTCACCGTCCCATGTGAAGGCGTAACGGCCCGTCGCATCCGTGCTCTCGTCGACGGTCGCGGGTACCGCGTCCGAGGTGCCTTTGATTTCGACCTTGATGTCCTGCGATGCCGAACCATCCGCGGACAATACCGTCAGCTTGTCGTAGACGGTCTCGCCGGTGTTGAGTGCCTGGACAATCGCCGAGCTGTTGTTGAGCTTGTAGGTCCACTCGCCCGTGCTCGCGTTGAAGCTGAAGTCGCCGTAGGTACCCTTCAGCGCGGTCGGCGCCTGGAAATGCGCCTCGCCGGTGTCGACATCGGTAACCTTCAGGGTACCGGCCGCCGACTGGATCGCGCCATCTTCCGTGACCGTTCCAGTCGCCGTGCCCGTGATTGCCGCGGGATCATTGGTACCGTTGATGGTAACCTTGATCTCCTGCTCGGCAGTCCCGTCGAGGGACTTCACCTTCAGCGTGTCGAAAACCGTCTCGCCAGCCTTCAGGGCTTGTACGTTTTCAGCGGTATTGTTCAGCGCGTAGGTCCAGACGCCGGTGCCGGCGTTAAAGGCGAACGTGCCGTAGGTGCCGCTCAGCGATGTCGGCGCCTGGAAATGGGCTTCGCCGGTATCAACGTCCTTGACCGTCAGATTGCCCGATGCCGTGAGCTGCTGGGTGCCGCCGTCCTCGGTGACCGAGCCGGTCGCCGTGCCGCTGATCGACGCAACGTCGTTCTTGCCGGTAATCGTGACATCAATGATCTGCTCGGCGGTGCCGTCGAACGACGTCACCGTCAGCGTGTCATGAACCGTCTGCCCATCCGTGAGCGACTGAACATTCGCGGCGGCGTTGTTGAGCGTATAGCCCCATGCGCCTGTCGCCGGATCGAAGTTGAAAGTGCCGTAGGTGCCGCTTAGCGAGGCCGGTGTCTGGAAGTGCGCTTCGCCGGTATCAACGTCTGTTACCGTCAGGTTGCCCGATGTCGTGAGCTGCTGGGTGCCGCCGTCCTCGGTGACCTTTCCGGTCGCCGTGCCGCTGATCGACGCAACGTCGTTCTTGCCGGTGACGGTGACGTCGATGATCTGCTCAGCGGTGCCGTCGAACGACTTCACCATCAGCTTGTCATGAACCTTCTGCCCATCCGTGAGCGACTGCACGGCGTCGGAGCCGTTCTTAAGCTCATAGGTCCAGGCACCGGTCGTGGTGTTGAAGCTGAAGGTGCCGTAGGTGCCGTCCAGCGATGCTGGGGTCTGGAAGTGCGCTTCGCCGTGATCGACGTCCACGAGCGTCAGGACGCCCGATGCCGTGAGCTGCTGGCTGCCACCGTCTTCGGCAACCGATCCGGTCGCGCTGCCGCTGATGGTGGCAACGTCGTTCGTGCCGACGATGGTGATGGTGATCGTCTGATAGGAGGACGGCGTGCCGGTCTGGTCGAGAACGGCCACCTGGTAGGTCTGGACGATGGTCTCGTCGGCGGCCAGGAAGTCGACATCCTTGTCGGCGACGCTGAAGTTGAAATTCAGCTGGCGACCGCTGCCGTCCGCGTTTGCGGCGGTGGCGAGCGGAGCCCAGTCCACGCTGCCGATAAACGTCGAACCCGGCGCGGTTGTCGTGAGATTGGTGATTTTCAGCGTGTGCGTGTCGTGGAGATCGACGTCGCCATAGGTGATCGTCTGGCTTGCCTTCAGCAGGGTCGATGAACCCGTCTGGCCGGCCGCTTCGGTTACAGAACCCGCGGTCTGCGCCGACGTGATGTAGGGGGTGTCGTTTGTGCCCTCGATGGTGAAGCTTACCTCTTTCGAGGTGCCGTCGAACGATTTGACGATGAAGGTCTCGACCCTCGTCTCCCTGTCGCTCAGATATTCGACCAGGCTGGCATCGACCGAGTAGGTGTAGGCGCCCGCCGCGTTGATGGTCAGCGTTCCGAGATTGGTGCCCTTGCTGGCGACCACCTCCTGGAAGGACGACTGGTCGTGGTCGACATCGGTGACGGAGATCGTGCCCGTGGCGACCAGATGGCCGTTGTCGACGTGATAGCCCTCGATCAGCTTGGTCTCTGTCGGCGCGCCGATGACGGCTACGTCATTGGTGCCGGCGATCGACACTTCGATCACCTTCGATGCGGTTCCGTCCGCGGATACGACCGTGATCCGGTCCGTCAGCTGGTCCGTGGCGTTCATGCGCTGGATCACAGTGCTTTCATTGTCCAGCGTGTAGGTCCAAGCGCCAGTCGCGGCATCCAGCGTGAATGTGCCGTAGCTGCCCTTCAGCGATGCCGGCGTCTGGAAGTGCGCGTCGCCGGTATCGCGGTCGCTGACCGTGACGGTGCCGCCCGTCGTCAGATTGGTGTCTTCCTTGACGCTGCCCTGGAAGGTGCCGGAGATGCTTGCGGTGTCGTTGACGCCCTTGACGGTCACATCGAACGTCTGAGTGTCGGTCGCGCCCGACTTGTCCGTGACGGTCAGCGTGAAGCTTTCGGTCGCGGTGATCTTCAGACCCTCGATGGCCGCTTCGTTCGGCACGAAGATGTAGGCGCCGGTCGACGTGTTGAGGAAGAGCGTTCCGTAGTTGCCGGTCTTGGCGATGTCGTATCCGTACTTCTGCGTCGAATCTGAGCCGCCATCCACGCCATAGGTTGGCTTGTCACCGGCGTCACGATCGGTGGATGTCAGCCTGCCCGTGACCGAGCTGAAGCTGTCGTCGTTCTTCGTGTCCAGGTACGTGACACTCGTGGCGCTGCCTGATGTCACGGACAGTTCCGGCTTGTCGTTGACGCCGTGGATCTCGACGGTGAAGGTTTCGGTGTCCGAGACCCTGGAACCATCGGTGACCTTGATATCGAAGGTTTCCTTGGTATCGGTCTTCGTGGCCTCGATCGCGCGGTCGTCCGGCTGGTAAATATAGGCGCCGGTGCTGCTGTTCAGGTAGAGCGTGCCGAACTTGCCGACCGACTTTACCGTATAGTCCACACCATTGACGGTGTAACGCGCGTTAGAACCACCGTCGATGCCGTATGTGGCGCTATCGCCGATGTCACGGTCCGTCGAAACCAGCTTGCCCGTCACCGCCTTGAAGCTATCGTCGTTCGGCGTATCCGTGAAGGAAATCGTAACCGGGGTGAGCTCGGGCGTATCGTTGCTGCCGTCGATCTTGACGACGAAGGTCGTGCTGTCGGTGCCGCCCGAGGCGTCACGCACGGTAAGGGTAAAGCTTTCCTGCCTGTCGGTCTTCACGCCCTCGATGGCGGCATCGTTTGGAACATAGACATAGGCGCCGGTGACGCTGTTGACGAAGAGAGTACCGTAGCTGCCGGTCTTGGCGAGGTTGAAGCCTTCACGGGCGTTGGACGCCGTTCCGCCATTGACGCCGTAAGCGGCGGTGTCGCCGGCATCGCGGTCGGTCGAGGTCAGCGTACCGCCGACATTCGCGAAGGTGTCGTCGCTCTTGGTGTCGTGATAGGTGACGCTGTTGAGCGTCGCGGAAATTTCCGGCAGGTCATTGGTGCCCTCGACGCTGACCGTCAGGACTTCCTTGGCGGATGCGCCGGACTGGTCGGTGACCGTCAGATCGAAGGTTTCCACCGCGCTGGTCTTCAGCGCCTCGATGGCCCCATCCTTCGGAACGTAGAGATAGTCGCCCGTGTGGCTGTTCAGATAGAGGGTGCCGTAGGTCCCGACCTTCGCAACGTCGTAATCGCGGGCGATGATCGCCGAGCCACCGGTAACACCATAGGTGTGGCGGTCATATGCATCGCGGTCGGCGGAGTAAAGAGTACCTGCCCGCGCGAAGAATACGTCGTCGTATTTGCTGTCCGTATAGGTAATGTTTTTCAGCGTTGCGTAAAGCTCAGGCGTGTCGTTGGTGGCGCTGATGTCAACGGTGAAGCTCGCCGTATCGGACGCGCCGGTGCCGTCCGTCACCTTGATGGTGAAGCTCTCGGAAGCATCCGTCTTGCGGCCCTCGATCGCCCGGTCATCGGGGACGTAGACGTAGGCGCCGGTGCTGCTGTTGATGTAGAGGGTGCCGTACTTGCCTTCCCTGGCGGTGTCGTAGCGGACGCCATCCAGTTTGACGCCGACGCGTTCGCCGTGATCGACGCTGTAGGTCGTGCTGTCGCCGATGTCGCGATCGGTCGAAACAAATGAACCCTTGACGAGCGTAAAGCGATCGTCCGCGGCGGTATCGGTGAACGACAAGGAAACGGGCGACAGTTCCGGCGTGTCGTTGCTGCCGAGAACATTGACCGTCAGTGTCTTGGTGTCGGTGGCGTTGGAGCCATCCGTAACCGTCACGTTGAAGGTTTCGGCAGCCTTGGTCTTCAGCCCCTCAATGGCGGTGTCGTTCGGGACGAAGCTGTAGGCGCCGGTGGCGCTGTTGACATAGAGCGTACCGTAGGTGCCGACCTTGGCGACGTCAAAAGCGTCATTGAGGTAGTGGCCGGTGGTCACGCCGGCGCCGCCGATGCCGTACTTGGCGCTGTCGCCCTTGTCGGCGTCTACCGTCGTCAGCTGGCCGGTGATCGGCGCGAAAGTGTCGTTCGCGGCCGTGTCGGTGAAGGTCAAGCTCGTGGTCGAGGCCGAGAGATGCGGCGCGTCGTTTACGCCTGTTACGGCAACGACAATCGTCTGTGTTGCCGTGCCGTCGGCGGATACCACCGTCAGCGTTTCGTTGACGACCTGGTCCTGGCGCAATTCTTGCGACTTGGCATCGTCGAGCGTGTAGGTCCAAGCGCCCGAAGTCGTGTTGAAGGTGAAGGTGCCGTAGGTACCGGACAGCGAAGACGGCGTCTGGAAATGTGCTTCGCCATGGTCGACATCCTTGACGGTGAGGACATCGCCAACCGTCGTGATCGCACCATCCTCGGTCAACGCACCCGATGCGACGCCCGAAATCGTGGCCGTGTCGTTCTCGCCGGTGACGGTGACCTGGTAGACGCCCGCCTTGGCGTCGCCGTCGGCATCGGTCACGGTAAAGGGAATGGTTATGGTGGCGATTTCGCCGGCGTTCAGCTGCTGGAGGAAGCCGGAGTTGATGACGATATGGCCATCCTTGTAGTAGTAATCGTCTTTCGAAATGGTCAGCGCGATACCGGCGGCGGATGCCACCGTGGCCGAACCCAGCGTTACCTCGCCCTTGCCATCGGCGCCGAAGGAGAACTGCTTGCCTTCCGCGAGGTCAAAGGAGAACGCGTTCGAATCCTCGCTCAGCGCGGCCGTGAAGAGCGGCGCCGCAGTGCCATGCGTCAGGCTGATATTGGCGAGATAGGTGCCGGTGAAATCAGCCGTGCCGACTTCCTTGAAGACCAGCTGGTTGCTGCCGGTGGCGGATGCCAGGAGATCGGTGATCGTGACGGTCTTCATGGCCGAGAGGTGATCGAATGTGCCGACCAGCGTATTGTTCCAATAGACTTCCAGCTTGGCGGAGGCCGTGTCGGGCGAGCCTACCTCGAAGGTCAGCGTCAGCTTCTCGTTCGCCGCCAGCCCATTGATGGCCTGCGAGATGGTGGTGTTTCCGGGCGAAGAGCCCATATCCACCATCGGCGCGCCGTTGGAGGTCTTCATCCCCATGTAGCCGTCGCTGACGCGCTCGAGCTGGTTGATCGCTCCGGTGCCTTCGACCTTCCAGCCGATGCCGTCGTTGGCAGAGCCGGCATATTTGCCGTTATCCCAGCCTTCCTTGTGCCAGCCTTCATCGGAGAAGTTGCCGTTGGCAAGGAGGTTGGCGGACTGGGCGGTGCCGACGATCGTCGGCTTGTCGTCGGCGATGTTGACGCGGATGATGCTTGTGACGGAATCGCCGTCGCCATCCTTGAAGGACACGGTCGCATCGACGCGGATGCTGTCGATCGGCGCCTTGTCGGCCTGGGCGATATGATCGATGGGTTGCGACAGTTCGGCCGTCACCGTCGTGCCGTTCGCCGACAGCGTGATTACGGGGTGACCGATATCACCAACATAGCCAATGATCTGCGTACCATCAGCCGACATGGTGAAGATGACCGGCTGGCCATGCGAGGTCAGCACAGAGGTGTAGGTCGCGCCTGGGCCGGAAAGCGTGAAATCGACGTTGCCGGGAATTCCGGGTCCGAGATCCAGATGAACCTTGCCCGTGAAGCTCGTCTCGCCGGCGCCGTCGGCGCCGTAGTCGACCGTAAAGCTCTTGGACCCGGTGTCCAGTGTCGTGCCGGTGATGTCGGCTTCGGTCAGGTTGATGTAGCGATCAGCATCCGATGTCGTGGGGACGTCGTCGTTGACTGTCACCGTAAAGTTGACGGGCAGTGTGTCGCCGTCGGCGTCCTTGGCGGTGACCTGGAAGTTGAGGCCGATCTGCTCGTCCTGGCTCGGTGCGACGGCCAGAAGCTCAATGCCGCCTTCGGAGCTCTCGCCACCGTCAGAGCCTGCGGTCTGCGGGTGATCGATGCTCTGCAGGAGTTCGAAAGTGTAGGCGCCGTTGGCAGCAGCCGGATTAAGGGTGACGACGAAAACGGGAACTGTCTGCAGGCCCGAGAGCTCGCCTTCATGGACCGGAACGACGATGTAGCCGGTCAGCGTGTGGCCATCGGCGGAAATCTCGTAATGGATCTGCTCGCCATGCGAGGTCAGGCCCGTCGGCGCGTTCTGCGCGTCGAAGGTCACGTCGCGGTTGCTGCCCTTGTCGGCGCCCCAGTCGATACCGAGGGAGGCCGTGGGCGCAGGATGGCTCTCGCCGCCGGTGATGCCGCTTTCGTTGACTGCGCTATCCGGGGTCTTGGCCGTGGGATCGATAACAGGCGCATCATCGCGGATATCGACCGAGCCGATGCCGGTGACGCTGTCGCCGTCCTTGTCAGTGACTGTGTAGCTGAACTGCAGGCGCAGCACATCATCGGCGCCGCTTTCGCCCCTGTCGGGATGATCGAGCGGGCCGAACTGGGTGAAGGTGTAGGCGCCGGTCAGGGTATTCGTGACCGTCAGCGTGAAGACCGGCTGGCCGTCGACCGAGCCGGTGATGGTCAGGCCGTTGATGGTGACCACGACCGGCTGGCCGTTGGAGGTCAGATCGACATGCGTGCCGTTCTGGGTGCCTTCATCCATATTGAGGGAATCGGAGAGACCGACGGCGGTGATGACGCCGAAGTCCTTGCCGGGGATGAAGCCGAACTGGCCGTTGACGACCTGGGTCGAGAAGGCGCCGTTGGCATCGCTGACTTCCGTTACCAGCGAAATGCTGCTTGCCGTTATGAGGGGAACGCCGTTCTGTTCGTCCGGCGTGCGCTCTGGCGCACCGTCCACCTGCTGCGTATCGGCCAGCAGTGACGCGAGCTGCGTCGGGTCGCCGGCATTGCCGGGTGTCGCGTCCTGGAAATTAGCGCCGGAGCTCGAGGGCGAGGAGCTGGCGGAATAGGAGCCGTCGGGGCCGGCGGCGACGTTGATGTTGCTCTGTTCGAGAGCGGCGATCACGGCCTGCTGGGGCAGCTCGACTTCGCCGAGCAGGAAGGTCGGAACGTGGAGCGCGCCGTTGACGATGACGATCTCGGTGCCGTCTGCCTGGACGAGGACGAGGTCGTTGCCGCGGACGTGGATATCGTCGATCGCAGTACCTGCAGGCAGATGCGCGATGTTGTTCTGATCCGGGACAACCTGGCCTGCCGGTGCGGCGGCTGCGGCCTCCTGGGCGGCCGGCAAGCGGCCGGTCGTTTCAGTCGATTGCGCGCCCTGCTGGTCGCTCGCCTGAGTGGTTCCGGCCTGTGCGACCTCGACGCCATCACGGGCGGAAGTCTGCAGGCGAGCGTCCTGATGAATATCGGAGATCAAGTCATGCGATGCGTTTTCATTTTCAACGGCAGAGATGCGAGAATCTTCGATAGACATACAAAATACCCCAATGAGAAACTGAGGCCAAATAATTCCGCCGAAGATACAAAAGCAATACTGCCCTATAGGCGCCGATATAGCGGGTTATGCATCCACCCAGAAATGTTTAAGAACGGTTAACCGCAAAACCGCTTAGTCAGTAAAATTCTAATAAAAATAGAACGATAGAGGCTATTCGGTCACAGCAAAGCGGCCCCGTTTCCGGGGCCGATTCGAGCGTGTTTCAGGTGTTTGCAAGAGGCCTTGCGAGGCCTCAGCGGGCTGGTGCCACGAGGCAGAAGAAGGCGCCCTGCGGGTCGATCGCCTGTATCACCCAGCTGCCGCCGGGCACCTCCATCGGGCCGTTGACGACCTGGCCGCCGCCGGCCTTGACCCGCTCTATGGCGGAATCGATGGCGGGGACGTTGAAGTAATAGGCCCAGGCCGGCATCGGCACATTCTCAGGCTTCGTCATCATGCCGCCGACGGGCGTGCCGTGTTCGGCGAAGATGCGGTAGACGCCCATCGGGCCCATGTCGAAGTCATGGTCCTTGGTCCAGCCGAAGAGGTTTTCGTAGAAGGTGAAGGCCTCACCGCCATCGCCGGCATAGAGTTCGCTCCAGCCGAGTGTGCCGGGCGCGCCCATCGCCGGCTCGGGCGGCGGACTGTCCATCGGCGCCGGCGTCATGATGCAGATCACGGCGCCATGCGGGTCGGCGACCACGGCGAAGCGCCCGATCTCGGGGATATCCTCCGGCGGGCGGCGGACGGAGCCGCCATTGGCGGCGAAATCCCGGGCGCTCTGGTCGACATCGTCGACGGCGACATAGCCGGTCCAGTTCGGCGGGATGCCGGTGCCTTCGAGCTCTGCGGGAAAGACCATCATGCCGGCGCGGCCGACGCCATCGGCCTCGAAGATGGTATAGGGCGGCATGCCGGGGACGGTCATTTCGCTGGTCGTCCAGCCGACGACCTTCGTGTAGAAATCCTTGGCGCCCTTGGTATCGGGCGTCATCAATTCGCACCAGATGAACTTGCCGTGGGTCTCCGACATCGTGATCTCCCTTTCACGTTCTTCGTTGCGTCGATATGGGCGTGATAATCTCAGGCGTCAGTGGCAGCAGGATGACGCCTTGGGGGCCTCAGCATACTCGTCGTGGCGCTTGACGAAGTTCATCGTCGAGTCCTCGTTGCGGCCCTTCGGCGCGCGGTCGAGGATCATCAGCGTGCCGATCAGCTCTTCCGGGCCGCGGGCATAGCTGGAGTAGGTGTGGAAGATCTCGCCCTTCTCGTTTTTGTAGAAGGCGCTCAATCCCGGCAGTTCGTCATTGGCATCTTCCGGCGGGATCGAAGTAAAGTTGTAGAATACCTTGTCCTTGCCGAGATCTTCCGGGCTGAACGACACGTGATAGTCGAAGTTGAAGTCGCTCGACGCCGAGGATACCCAGGGGAACTTCCAGCCCATCCTGGTCTTGTAGGCCTCGACCTTGGCGACGGGGGCGCGGGAAACGGCGACCCAGGTGACATCGTGGTTGTTCAGGTGCGGCAGCGCGCCATCGACATGGTCGGACAGGAACGAGCAACCGGGACAACCGGCCTCCCAATCGGGACCAAGCATGAAATGATAGATGATCAGCTGGCTGCGGCCATCGAAGAGCTCGCTGAGCGACCTCTTGCCATCGGGCGTATCGAAGGCATAGTCCTTCTCGACCTTGACCCAGGGAAGCGCCATGCGCTCGGCATTGAGCTTGTCCCTCAAATGCGTTGCTTCCTTCTCCTTGAGAAGCAGCGCGCGGCGGGCTTCGAGCCATTCTTCGCGGGAAACGACTTGGTTCTGCATCGTGTGCGCCCTCCTCCGGCGCGACCGAAACGGTCCATTCTCCTTTTCCTTGACTATATATATTGATATCAATAGAAATTAGACATGTCAAACGCTACCGACATTCCTTTCGCGACGACGCTTCTGGTGCGCGACACGTGCCTCTGCCTGCACGCGCAGCGGGCGGCGCGGGCCTTGGCGCGGCTGTTCGACGATGCGCTGAGGCCGGCAGGGCTGACCAATGGGCAATTCTCGCTGATGATGTCGCTGAACCGGCCAGAGCCGCCGCCGATGGGGCCGGTCGCCAAGCTGCTTGCCATGGACCAGACGACGCTGACGGCAGCGCTGAAGCCGCTGCAGCGGCGCGGTTGGGTCGAAGTCTTTCCGAACCCGAGAGACAAGCGCGGACGGCTGCTGCGGCTGACGCCCGAGGGCATGCGCGTGCTGACCGCCGCGCTGCCGATCTGGGAAAGCACCCATGCCGCGCTGGAACAGACGTTGCCCGAGGGAAATGCCGAGCGGCTGCGACAGGACCTGCAGGCGCTGGCCTAGGCTCAGAACTTGTTGGCGATGCGTGGGTCATCGCCGAAATCGGCGCGGGTAAAGCCAATTCTTGCCTTCGGAAATTCGCAGAGCGCCTGGACGCCTGATGCGGAGAGGCGCAGGCGCCATGTCTGGCGCTCGACCGGATCGCACGCGGCGAAAGCCGAGGCGGTGAGAAGCGCGATGTTGCGGCGCTGGCCGGGATCGCGGACCGAGGCGTAGAGGATCGCCTGGCAATCGGCCTCGCGGGCGGCATCGGCCAGCGCCTGGCAGGGCTCGTAGCGCTGGGGATCGGTCCAGACCGCATGGTCGCGATCGAGCGGCGGCGCGGTGAGGTCGATCGCGCGCGGCGTTTCGATGGCTGCTGCAAAGGCGGTGTATTCGGCGGCGTTGGCGGGAAGCGGTGTATCCAGGGAATCGGCGAAGAACAGCAGCCGATAGAAGGCCATCTCCGATATCGCGGTCTCGACCGCTTCCGACGCATAGTAGACGCCGAGCGTGCGCCCTGCCCGGCGGAAGCGCGAGCCGTGGGGATAAATGGCGCCGTAGCGGAAGGGTGTCGCCAAGAGATAGTCGAGGCCTCTGCATTCCGGCGGCAGGACCGGCTTGCTTTCTTCCAGCAGCGTTTCGAGCAGGGCCTGCTCTTCCAGCGTGTCGACGATCTTCAAGGTCGAAATCTGATGCTGCGCCTCCACCAATCGCCAGAAACGGCCGGAGACGGGTCGCGCTTCAGACGATAGCGCGGCGGGCGTCCAGGTAGGCGAGGACATCGGTCAATCCTGATATACTGACGATCTTTTCGAGCGGCGTGGCGCCGAGCGCGGTGTTGGCGTTGCGCAGCCATGAACGCGCGACCACCTCATCACCGCCGACGATGGCATCGAGCGAGCGGAACAGGCGCACGAGCAGGATGGCGAGTTCGAAGGATTTCGAGCCGCGCTCGAGCAGGTAGTCCTGCCTTTTCATCCGCGATACGGTGGCTTCCGACAGGCCAAGCACTGATGACAGCGTGCGGGCACTGATGCCGAGGCGCTCGGCGGCGGCAACGGCGGCCTTGGTGATGACGACGGCCTCCGACGGCTGGGTACCTGATAGCGGATGGGCGATGGCCATGGCGATTTCCTTTCCTTGGAAACAATATAGAGATTTTATTTCTCATGGAAAGATGGTTGGCGGAAATTCCGCCCCAAACGAAAACAACCCGGCCTGTGGTGCAGACCGGGTTGCCAATCGTGGTAACGGCTAGGCTTACTTCGCCGATGGGTCCTTGATGGTCTTGCCGATCGAGAAGGCCAGAAGGGCCGAGATCAGCATCAGGGCGCCGACGATGAACATCGGCATCTCGTAGAGACCCGTGGCATCCTTGACAGCACCGGTGATGTAGGGTGCCGCGAAGCCCGCGATGTTGCCCACGGTGTTGATGAGCGCGATGCCTGCGGCAGCCGCGGCACCCGTGAGGAAGCGCGAGGGGAAGGACCAGAAGTTCGGGAGCGCCGAGAAGATCGCGCAGGCAGTCAGCGTGATGGCGATGACGGTTGCCTCAGGAGACGACATCAGCAGAGCGAGCGGGATGCTGATCGCGCCGACCAGAGCCGGGATGCCGACGTGCCAGGCGCGGACGCCACGCTTGGAGGCATCGCGGCTCCAGAAGAACAGCGCGACAGCGGCCGGCAGATACGGGATCGCCGTGATCAGGCCCTTGTCGAAGACGTTGAACTTGGTGCCGAACTTGGTCTCGAAGCCGGCGATGATGGTCGGCAGGAAGAAGGCCAGTGCATAAAGGCCGTAGATCAGGCCGAAGTAGATGACCGAAAGCAGCCAGACGCGCTTGTCCTTGAGTGCCTGCAGCGTCATCGAGCCGTGGCCGGAGAGCTTGCCAGCTTCTTCCTTGGCGAGTTCGCGGTTCAGCCAGTCACGCTCTTCCGAGGTCAGCCACTTGGCGGCGGTCGGGGTGTCGGGCAGGTAGAACCAGGTGATGATGCCGACGACGATCGCAGGAACGGCGACGCCGAAGAACATGATGCGCCAGCCTTCGTAGCCGAACAGGCCGTGTGCCTGGATGAGCAGCGAAGCGATCGGTGCGCCGATAACTGTCGTCAGCGGCTGGGCCAGATAGAAGAGCGCCAGGATCTTGGCGCGGTGGCGGCCGGGAACCCAGGTGCTGAGATAGAGGATGGCGCCGGGGAAGAAGCCCGCCTCGGCAACGCCGAGCAGGAAGCGCAGCGAATAAAGGCCGGTGACGCTGCTGACCCAGGTGAAGAGCATCGCAACGACGCCCCAGGTCACCATGATGCGGGCGAGCCAGCGGCGAGCACCGTATTTGTGGAGCGCCAGGTTGCTGGGGATTTCCAGAACGATGTAGCCAACGAAGAAGATGCCGGCAGCAAAGCCGAACTGGGCCGCGGTCATGCCGAGGTCCTGCGTCATCCCGTTCGGGCCGGCAAAGGAGATTGCCGTACGGTCGAGGAAGTTGATGAAGAACATCAATGCGATGAAGGGAACCAGGCGAATGGAGATCTTGCGGATCGCCGATTTTTCGACCTGCTGTTCCTGGTCTGATAGTTTAAACGTCGCGTTCACATAGTCCTCCCGACAAGACCGCTGCGGCCCATCGAGCCTACGAGTGCGACTTGCGCTATGCAGCCCCGTTGTGTCGGGAATGCTGGATGTTGATCTCTAGCCCTACCGCGAAAGTCGGTCTCCTATGTCCGATACTTGTGCAACTGATCGCGCCCGATTACCGAATGCGCCTTGTCACACGAGCCCCAACGGACATGCCTCCTCCCCTAGTGAGCGACATATTTCTTTCAAATTACCAGCCACTCGTCAACTGGTATGATGAGATGGTGAGTATTCTTTAACAGAATATTAGAACATGTTCAAAATCCGCCTACACTGAATCGCGCGCTTCTAGACAGCAAAAAGCGCCGCGCTCCGAAAAGCACGACGCTTTGGCAGTCGTTATCAGGTCCTGCCTGATCAGGCGACGGTGACAGGCACTTCCGTGGAGGTGCGCATGGCGTGGCTGTAGGGGCAGACGATGTGGGCGGCAGCGGCCAGCTTTTCGGCGGTCGGCTTGTCGAGGCCCGGGATATTGACGGTCAGCGCAACTTCGATGCCGAAGCCGCCGCCATCTTCACGCGGGCCGATGCCGACGGTGGCCGAGACGGTCGTGTCTTCCGGAATCTTGACCTTCTGCTGGCCCGCGACAAATTTCAGGGCACCGAGGAAGCAGGCCGAGTAGCCGGCCGCGAAGAGCTGTTCCGGGTTGGTGCCGGTGGCGCCGTCGCCGCCAAGTTCCTTCGGAACCGTCAGCGTAACATCGAGAACGCCGTTTTCGGAAACGGCGCGGCCTGCGCGGCCACCGGTGGCGGAAGCTTTGGTTGTGTAGAGGATCGGCATGTCAGTCTCCTTCGTTGGCTCCTTCGTTGGGGCTGGATTTTTTATATCGCGCAATTAAATTGTACGCAAGTGAATTTTGCAAATTGCATTCGGAATCCGAAAAGACGACAATGCAAACGCCGGGGAAGCACGATGACGAAAGCGCAGACGACAAAGACGATGAAAATTCCGGAAGAGGAAAAGCGGCTGGAGCGACAGCTCTGCTTCGCGGTCTATTCGACGGCGCATGCCTTCACACGCGCCTACAAGCCGATCCTCGACAAGGTGGGCCTCACCTATCCGCAATATCTCGTCATGCTGGTCCTGTGGGAAAAAGCGGCGCTGCCGGTGAAGACCATCGGCGAGCAGCTCGATCTCGATTCGGGCACGCTGTCGCCGCTATTGAAGCGCCTCGAGCAGAGCGGGCTCATCGTTCGCACCCGCGACCCCAAGGACGAGCGGCAGGTGATCGTGACGCTGACGTCAGAGGGCGACGCGATGCGCTCGCAGGTGGACGCCATCATGGGCGAGATCGGCAAGGCGATCGGCTGCACGCTCGAAGAGATGGTCGATATCCGCGAGAAGCTGCAGGGCCTGCGCGGCAATCTCACCGAGACGCGGTAACCGCTCCCATTCGCTCGCCCGGGCCGACGGACGGGTTGACTCCAAGGGACAGTTTGCGAATTTTATAGCCGCGACGCCTGTTCGCGCAGTTCAGTCGGGAGGAATTGCGAGATGTCATGCCCAAACCACGCACCATGTGCCTCACACCCGATCTTGTCCAACTCTGCTATCGCGAAGAGGTCGACCCCGGCCCTGACCCGCGCCTGGCGACACTGACGGACGACGATTTCGCCTCACTCACCGCGCGTCTGACGGAAGAGAGCGGCGACGAGCCGCTGTGGGTCTTCGCCTACGGATCGCTGATCTGGAAACCGGAATTCGAGTTCGTCGACCAGAGCCGCGCAACGGCTCTCGGCTGGCATCGCTCCTTCTGTCTGGAGATCAGGAACTGGCGCGGCTCGCCCGAGCAGGCCGGGCTGATGATGGCGCTCGATCGTGGCGGGCAGTGCGACGGCATGATGTACCAGCTGCCTCAGGGAGACCGGGCCGCGCAGATTTCCCGGTTGCTGCGCCGCGAGATCAGCGAACGCGAGCATATCGACACTATAAGATGGCTGCCGGTGAAAACGCCTAAGGGCCGGGCCCGGGCGCTGGGCTTCTGGATCGGGCCGACGGGCAACCGCATCTACCGCAAGCAGCCCCTGCCCCTGGTGGCCGCCACGCTGGCGCGCGCCTGCGGCTATGTCGGCTCCTGCGCCGAATATCTCTACAACACCGTCACGCATCTGGAGAATTTCGGCATCCACGACCGAAACCTCTGGCGCCTGCAGGAACTCGTCGCCGCCGAGATCCGCCAGATCCACGGGATCGCGGAGCCGACGGCATAGAGGCTTGCTGTCGCTCAGCGATGGCGTCTCACGCCCCGGCCTCACGCAGTGACTTCATCATTTCCCGCAGGCCCCGGCTCAGATGCTTGTCGCGGCGCACGACCATTCCGAGCTTGCGCACCAGCGGCGGGTTGACGGGGGCGGTTTCGAGGAAGCCGGCGCGGTCGCGCTTCAGCGCCAACCCGGGCAGGATCGACCAGCCGAGGCCGGCCGCCACCAGCTCCTTGATGGCCTCGACGCTGCCGAACTCCATGACAGGGCGGGCGACCAGACCGGCCTGCCCCATCCATTCATCGATGGTCCGCCTCGTGTTGCCGCCGTCATAAAGCAGCAGCGGCTTGGCGTTGACGAAGGCCGCGTCCGGGACGCCATGCGGGATGACCGAGCCGCGCGGTGCAACCACCATCAGCTCGTCGTCATAGAAGGCCTCGACCTCGAAGGACCGGCCGGGCGCCGGCAGCGTAACGACCGCGACATCGAGCGCATTGGTCTCGAGATCGCGCAGGATGTCGTCGGTGTTGCCGATGCGGACGGTGATCTCGAGCCCGGGCATCTTCTTCCTGGCGCGCGAGATCGCCAATGGCAGCAGATGGATGGAGGCGGTGGCGCCGCTGCCGATGCGCACGCGGCCGCTCTCGCCGTTCCTGTGCGGCGTCATCGCCTCCTCGGCATCGGCGAGTTCCCGCATGATCCGCCGCGCATGGTCGAGAAATTCGAGACCGGCCGCCGTCGGCTGCGCGCGGCGCCCGACGCGCTCAATCAGCCGCACGCCAAGGCGTTGTTCCAGGAGCTTGATCTGCAGGCTGACCGCGGGCTGGGTCACGCCCGCCTTGTCGGCGGCGGCGGTGAAGCTTCCGAGTTCGGCGACATGAATGAAGGTCTGCAGCTGATCGAAACCGAATGCCATGCGAAGTTTCTCTTATGGTTTGCATAAGATGCATAAGCTTCATTGCGGGATATATCCAGCGCATTGTCGGGACAGGCCAAGACGGAGACAGAAGAGATGGCGACCGACACATCGGACGAAAGAGCAAGCCAGACGCGCGTGCCGGCACTGCTGGCAACGCTTGCAGAGATGGCGCGAAACCTCATCGAAAGCATCGAGACACGCTGCAGGAAACGACGCGGACGCGCGGCGCTCAGCGAGCTGACCGATGACGAACTCAAGGATATTGGCGTGTCGCGCGCCGACGCGATGACGGAAGCGGCGAAATCGGCGTTCTGGGGATAAAGGATGGCTTGGAGCGCCTGAAGCACGCAGCCGTGGGGCCGGCGCGAAAAGTCTCTCCCCTGATCGGGGAGAGACGAAGACATAGCTTACTGCTTGACGACGATCGGTGCCTTGGTCGGCACGCGGTCGTAGAGGTCGATGATGTCCTGGTTGAGCAGGCGCACGCAGCCCGACGATACGGCCTTGCCGATCGAACGCCAGTCCGGATTGCCGTGCAGGCGGTAGAGCGTGTCCTGGCCGCCCGAGAAGATGTAGAGCGCGCGGGCGCCAAGCGGGTTCTTCAGGCCCGGCTCCATGCCGCCGTTCTCGATCGAATATTTCACGAGTTCCGGCTGACGGGCGACCATCTCATTCGGTGGCTTCCAGCGCGGCCACTTCTGACGCCACTGGATGACGCCGTCGCCCTGCCAGGCGAAGCCCTCGCGGCCGATGCCGACACCATAGCGCATCGCGGTCCCGCCCGGCTGGACGAGATAGAGGAAGCGCGAGGGGGTATCGACGACGATGGTGCCGGGGCGCTCACCGGTCGGATCGATGACCTGCTGGCGATAGTAGCGCGGATCGATCTGCTGGTAGGGAACCGGCGGGATGAGGAAGCCGCCATCCTCGACCGGGCCGTACATGACAGCGAGCTCGGCATCGGTGGGCGCCGGCGTCGTCTGGAAGGCACGGATTGGATTCGGGAATGCCATTGGCTGGCCGTACGACGGGCTCGTGCCCGAAGTGGAGGCACACCCTGCCAGCGCCGATGCCGCGGTTACCGCTGAAAGCGATAGAAAGTTGCGGCGGGATATGGATTTGTCAAAGCTCATAACGAGGGTCAATTTTCCTTAAGCGCGGAAACGGCGAACGTCGTTTCCTGGAGGGTTGTTCAACGCTAGTCACAATTCAAGGAAACTATCCCGTTATGCTAAATAAACCAGAACCTCACGAAGACGTGTGCCAGCTTGTGGCGACGTTCTCACGCCGCCTGTTGCGCGGCTACATCACCACGATCTCGGACTTCGCCGAAACGCGGTCGTAGAGATCGATCACGTCCTGGTTCATCATGCGTACGCAGCCCGACGAAGTGGACTTGCCGATCGACTCCCAATCGGGCGTTCCGTGGATTCGGTAGAGCGTATCCTCACCGTTCTTGAAGATATACATGGCGCGCGCGCCGAGCGGATTTCCAAGGCCAGGGTTCATGCCGCCGTTTGCCGCCGAAAACGAGCGGACATCGGGCTGGCGCTTGACCATCTCATCGGGCGGCGTCCAGCGCGGCCACTTCTGCTTCCACTGGATGACGCCGCGGCCGGACCAGGCATAGCCCTCACGGCCGAGGCCGACGCCATAGCGCATGGCCTTGCCATTGGGCTCGATGAAATAGAGGTGTTTGGTCTTGGTGTTGACGACGATGGTGCCCGGCTTTTCCGTCGAGGGGTAATCGACCTCCTGGCGCATATATACAGGATCGACGCGGCTGACGGGAATGGCAGGGAGCGTGAAGTCGTTGTCCCTGACCTCGCCATACATCGCGGCGCTGACGGGGTTGATCAACGGCATGCCGTAGGTGCGCATCTGGGTGGCGCCGGGGATGCCATAGGTCTGGTTGTAGATCGTCGCGGGGACGCCGGGGCGCTGCGGGATCGGCGCATTGATCGGCCGGACGCGATCGGGATCGATGCCCGGCGGCTTGTAGAAGACAGGATAGGTTTCCTGCACGAAACGGGCCGGATCGGTGGCGCCGGTATCGGGCACGAGAATGTTGCAGCCGCCAAGCGACAGGGCCGCCAACACAAGCCCCGACATGGCCGACAACCGGCTTAGACCCTTCATGAAACCACCCTCATCGATATCAGCGACATTTATAGCTGCCGCGAGGATGGCATGCGCGGCTGGCGCGAAGCTGGCGGCGACGGCCAGCCAGCGCCCTAACGCGGCTGATTAAGCCGCCACGCCGTGGAAGAAGCGGATGCTCTGCTCGATTTCCTCGGGCAAGGCCGAGGTATGGCCGCCCTTGGCCGTATCCGTCTCGATGCGAACGCCGCCGGATCGCGCGCGGCTGGCAAGCAGGCCGGCGCGATCGTTGAAATGCGATTCGTCCGTGCCGTGGACGACGCGCACCGGGCACTTGAAGCTCTGGGCGTAGCACAGCGCCGTACGCACCTCGAACTCGTGCGTGTTGTCGTCGTCGAAGCGGATGTCCTGCGGATAGCGATTGAAGAAACGGAAGGCGTCGGGATTGCCGGAGATTGGGGCTGCCGCGCGGAACTTGTGGGTCGACATCGAGGCGAGCATGGTGAGCGTGCCGCCGATGCTGTGGCCGGCGATGAATAGCCGGTTCGCATCGACACCCGGCAGATGCGCCAGGCGGTCTGCGGCAGACAGCACGTCGTCCACCTCGTCATAGAAGCCGGAGAAATTGCCCGCCTGGCCGTTTTCGCCGCGCACCGACGGCATCAGCACCACGAAGCCGGCATCGATATAGGGACCCATCAGGTTCCAGTGGCCGATGCCCATGGCATTACCGCCATGCAGGAAGAGAATGCCGGGCTTGGCCTTGCGCTCGCGCTTGTATTTCGACACCCAGGCGACCAACTCCAGCTCGCCGCCATAGCCCGAACGATAGAAGATCTTCTCGGCATTTGCGGGCGCATCGAGCGGCTCGTACTTGTCGGGCGCCGGGCCCTTTTCGAGCAGCCGCGTGCGGAAGCGCTTGCGCACCTTGGCGTAATCGCGGGTGATCAGGCGCGGCTCGGGGGGAACATCGAAGGCATTGGCGACACCTGGAAGAGCCGGAAGAACAAAAGCGCCGGCGAGCCCGGTCAGAAGCAGGCGGCGCTGGCGCGAAAAAGAATGGTCGTTGTCCGATGTCATATCACTCTTCCGTCTTCCCCGGCATGATAGATGCTTGCACCCTCGGCGCGCCGACGCCAAGACACATTCAGTTGAGGATGCACAGTCGGATGTATTTTGCATCAGGAAAATGCGAGATGAGGGATTTGAGCGGGTAGCCAGAGGCTGGCGCTTGCGGAAAAGCTGAAAATTCGCACCAATTCTTTTGGGAATAATTCACGGGGCGCACCCTAGGGTAGAAAACACCACAGGAGGTGGCATGAAAGATGCCGCGCCCGTTGAGAGAACGGATCAGTGAGATGCGGGTAATGATCGAGGGACAGT
>NZ_JBGLYS010000054.1:0-26203 GCF_047304155.1 Rhizobium sp. Rhizsp42
GCCGTCGCATAGAGCGCCGATGCCCGGCCCTTCAGATCCTCGGAAAGCCCTCGAAGCCCGCTTGTCCCAAATTTCATCACACACATAGACCCTGTAATGTGTGCGCCCATGTCCGGGTCCTCCAATCCCAGGCATGACACACGAACTCGAAACAACCCCTAGTGGATCTTCTGACGACCCCCCTCCCGCCAGATAAGGAACAGAACGCCTCCAATGTAGCCAACCTGCATAAGAAACATGCAAATAACGCTGTAGTATAACGTCAAAGTCACGGATCTGTGATGCAGATATGCGATTATAGAGAATCCAAAAGTAGCGCCGAATATCCTGAAGTAGATACCTGGTGCTCGCATTAACTGGATAAAGCGCGTCATTTTATTTCCAGTCATTGGCAATATTTCTCATGGTTAATCAAACAATGCAACAAAATTGGAGAAGTGTCACCTAGTCCGAGGCGGAAATTCACCGGTCTCGCGACGAATATTTGACGCGCCGCAACATTCTGAGGCCCAGATTAGGCCGACGTCGCATATTCATCTTCTTACATTTAATCTATAATAATCAACACTTTAATGCGTGAGTGATCTTTCCCAACGACATGATCGCCTAGTAGACTGATGGGCCGAGGGAATTTTGGTTAAATATTTTGTCTCAAGTGCCAGATACTATCGCAATGCAATATCCTCTTTGCAGATCTGAGAATCCGTCCTATTGTGCGACGCAGCGTAGTATTTATTCTTAATCCGGTGCGCAGCGGCGGGAGTAATGACCATGTCGATGAAGAATTCGTTCACGGGACGCTCGCCCACAAGCGTTATCCACCTTGGGTTGCTTTCTTCTGTCGCTCTCATTCTCCGCGGAATGCACTGCCGCGATTTGACCACGAAGCGCCGGGACGAGGGCGTTTTGCCATGAGTTTCGAGCCGATCGGTATTTTTACGGTCACTCTCGGACTGTATTGCCTGTCGCTCGGTCAGGCTGCGACGATGAAGGTTTTTGTTGCGTTGACGCTGCTTGGAGCCGCAGCCGCTTTCGTGGTCGGCTCTTCCAGCGTTCAGCCCGCACATCTGTTTCTTCTTTTTGTAGCTCTTTCGATCTTCCGCGGCACCCAGAAAACCACGCCGCTGGCGGATGGGTTGCATTTCGGTCGCCCAGGATTTTGGTTGGGATGCCTGGTTCTTTATGGAGGCCTTTCGGCGTACTTTCTTCCGCGCCTGTTTGCGGATGCAACGATGATCGTTCCCTTGGGTGTGGCCGACCGGCCGCTGACCAGCGGCGTTGTGTCACTCGCTCCAGTCTCCAGCAACCTGACCCAAACCGTTTATCTGATCGCAGACCTCGCTTGCTTCCTGCTGGTGACGGCGATCGGTTCAACGACCCAGGGATTTCGGGCCATAATCGGCGGCCTCACAGCCTACACGGCTCTCAACATCGTGTTCGCAGCGCTCGACGTTGTCACCGGGGCAATCGGTGCCCAAGACATGCTGCAGTTTATGCGCAATGCGCAGTATGTCTTTCATGACAATGACAAAATCAACGGAATGAAGCGTATCGTTGGCTCTTGGCCAGAAGCTTCCGCGTTTGCCGGCACGACGCTCGGCGCGTTCGGCTTTACGTCCACGCTGTGGCTATGTGGGCGATCCTCCAGGTGGACAGGGGCACTTGCCCTGACGTCTTTTGCGCTGATTATATTGTCGACCTCATCCGGTGGGCTTGTCGCCGCACCCGTCTGCCTTGCCATTTTCTATGTGACGGCTGTGATCCGAAGTGGGACTTCGCATGGGAGCGCCAACAGTAGCGCGGTGGTCATCTTTGCGCCGTTGGTCGCCGTCGCTGTCGGCCTCGCTGTTGTGCTGCAGACCGATATATTCAACTCGATCTACGACTATATCGACATGGCTATCTTAAGCAAATCGACCTCGGCTTCAGGTATGGAGCGCGGTGCGTGGAACACGCACGGAATGCAGAATTTCTTCGATACATATGGGATTGGTGTGGGACTTGGAACGGCGCGAACCTCGAGCTTCCTGGTAGCAGTGTTGTCGAACGTAGGTATCCCGGGAGCAGTATTCTACCTGCTGTTCATCGCAACGGCGCTTGGCCCTTCGGGTGCAATGGCTAGAAGCTTCACCGCCGATGTTCAGCTTTCGGCACGCAATGGATGCCTTTGTTTGCTTACTGGATCGTTCATCGTTGGGCCGACCGTCGATCTTGGTCTTCTATTTTTCATTCTAGCGGGTCTGGCCGCATCCCGACCGACATCCACTGCCGATGCGCCCGCACCGTTTCTCCAGCTAAGCGAGCAGAACAGGCTCTCCACCCGGTGGGGGACGAGCTAGGTGTATCAGCCAAGTTATCTCATACGAATAACCAGAATGCGTCGTTAGGACGAGGACAGTGCATTTCCGAGACGCCTTGCACGGCGTCGCGGCAACGACCCGCGGGGGACTGATAATGCCAATGATCGATCTTCAGCCAGGCAACAGCATCGTACCATTGCTTCGATGCGACGTGTGCATTGTCGGATCAGGGCCGGCTGGCGCCACGTTGGCGCGAGAGCTATCGGGGTCAGGGCTAAGCATTGTCCTTCTCGAGAGTGGCGGCACAACACGACAGGCGGAAAATGATGCACTAAACGACATCGACAATGTCGGCCGGCCGCGTGCGAGCGACCAGTGGTCCGTCAGAAATAGAATTCTTGGCGGGAGCTCGCACACGTGGGGGGGGCGATGCGGCCCGTTTGACGCTATCGATTTCGAACATCGAGAGTGGGTTGATCATTCCGGATGGCCAATCGCCATGAAGGAGCTGGACCCCTATTTGGAACGCAGCGCTGTTCATCTCGGACTCGCAGTCGGCACCGGATACAGCAATGATCGCTTTTGGGGAATTTCGGGACGACCAGCACCGAAGGAAGAATTTCGTGCCAACCTGCTGTTGCCATTCTTCTGGCAGTTCAGCAGAGATGATGCGGAAAGCTACCCGTTCGAATACATGCGGTTTGGTCGCCATATCGTCAAGCGGCTTGGTTCCAATGTCACAACTGTCATTGGAGCAACCGCCTTGCGCCTATTGGTCGATGACACGCGCAGTAAGGTCGGCGGGCTGGAGTTTGCGACTGGTGACGGACGCACGCATACGCTTGCGGCAGGTTCCGTGGTTCTGTGTGCCGGCGGCATCGAAAATGCTCGTCTTCTGCTTAACTCACATGAGCCCGGTCGTCCGGCACTTGGCAACGATCGCGACCAAGTTGGCCGCTATCTCATGGATCATCTGCGCGGCCCGGCAGCGTTCATTTCCGTGCCAGGTTCCGCTGCCCTGCAGCGCAGGTTGGGACGTTACAATGTTCAAGGTCGATTTTTCCGGGCGGGCCTTAGGCTTAGCCCTGCGGTTCAGCGCGAGGAGCGCCTGCTTAACTGCGCGGCCTGGCTCGGCGAGACCTTGGCGCCGGACGATCCATGGGACGCGATGCGGCGCTTGGCCGCCCGAAAGCCGAAGTTGCCTGACGACCTCGTCGACGTGGCGCGCAATATTCCACTTATGGTGCGCGGCGCGGTCGACTATTTTGTCGCGCGCAATGGATTGCCACGCAAGTTGCGAGAACTCACTCTCGAATGCATGTGCGAGCAGATGCCCGATGCAGACAGCAGGGTAACGCTGTCGGACCGTCGCGATCGTCATGGCATGCCGCTTCCCAAAATCGACTGGCGCAGCCATCCGGCCGAGGCGCGGACGATGCACCGGATGGCTGAACTGGTCGCCAGCGAATTCTCCCGTCTGAATTTTCCTACTGCAGTGCTTGCCGATTGGGTACGCGATAAGGCACCCATTCCCACAAGTTTCGTCGATGTTGCTCATCCAACCGGCACGACACGCATGTCAAGCGATCCGGCGAACGGTGTCGTCGATGTTGATTGCCAGGTTCATGGGGTCGAGGGACTTTATGTATCCGGTAGCTCCGTCTTTCCCACCGCCGGGCACTGCAACCCGACGCAGATGATTGTCGCGATGGCTATTCGCCTGGCCGATCATGTAAGGGAAAAAGCCCAACGTCCGCTGGTTTTGGAGATGATGGCCCGTGTCGGATAAAATCGTGCTCGTCACAGGCGCCACCGGTCGGATCGGCCGGGTCGTCGTTTCCGATCTGCTACAGCGTGGATATCACGTTAGGGCGGTTACTTCAAAGTCGCCGCCATCAGAAGGCGTTCAGCGGCTCGAATGGCGTCAAGCCGACTTGGCCCGCAACGACGATCTACTTCCACTCGTGGATGGTTGCGATGCGGTTATCCATCTGGCTGCAGAAATCGGCAGGAAGAGCCGGATGCGGGTGCTCAATGAAGATGCGACCGAGCGGCTCGCCAAGGCCGCACAAGACGCGGGGGTTGGGGCGTTTTGCTACACGAGTTCAGTTTCCGTCTATGGTTCCGGACGCTCGATCGAGATCTCCGAATGGTCGCCGGTGCTGTCGATTGATGAGGATAACGCTTCGGAGTATTGGGCGCTCGACTACGTGCGGGAATACGGACGCACGAAGCTTGCAGGCGAACGAGCCATTTCACGCGTTGCCGACCAGATGAGATGCATAATCTTCAGGCCAGCTGTCGTCGTGGATTTGGACCAGATCATCGGCATACGCGACTGGAGCTTGGTAAAGCGGATGCTTGCGTCACATCGACATGCCCATCACATATACGTGTGGGATGTCTCCGACGCACTCATCTGGGCTGTCGAACAGGCATTGGCTGGCCGGGGAAAGCCAGGCGACGTCGAGATCTTCAACCTTGCGGAAGACGATCGGCCACAACCACGCCATATCGACTTTATGCGTAAGGCGTTCAGGGCAAGTGGGGACCCGCATTACCGCGTCGTGAGTGCGCCCTCAGCTGTCGACTGGTTGCACGACTTCCTTCGCTTCAGAACGCTCCCGTTGAGGAACCCGCTATGGCGCATGCGGTTTTCCAGCCGGCGGCTGCGGGATGCCGGATACCGATTGAAGTTCGGCATGGCCCAGGCGGAAGAACTCGCCCTTTCCCGACTGGCCGATCAGGCAAAGGCGGGCGCCCAGACGAAAGCGGTTCCGCAAAACAACACGGTCTAGTCCCAGGCCTTTTGATTAGTCAGCGGGGTATTTGGGATTCGCGCCTTGCGGGGTGCGTTTCTCATCGTTATCGACCCGACGGGTATAGAAGGCGTGAAGAAGGACGTGGGTCAAAACGTATCCAGCCTCTAGCATAACCGCGAAGGCGCCTCCCCACAGGACCGCGTGCCACAGTGTGCTTCCACTAGTGTAGCTGACGACGGCGTAGATCACCAAAACGGCTATGACCAACAGTGCGAACACAAGCACAGGAACGCGCAACGCACAGATCGCGCCGATCAGCAGCGAGATAACAAGTGCCCAGCCCATAGGTCGCTCCTGACTCCCAATCCGTGGATCCCCAGTCAGATATAATTCCGCATATGAGATGTCGAGGCAAGTGCAAATTATGACCCGTCGTGTGACACCGGGAACAGCTTAATTGCTGCTGATATCAGCCGGCGCGGCGGCAGTCTTTTCGCGCCGCTCTACCTTGATCATGTCGCCGGGAGTGACCGGGTCGTTGTCGTCGACGACGAGTGTTTCCATGCTGCCGTTTACGACCCGATTGACCGTCATCCGGTATGCAAAGGGGTTCTGCTCGTCAGCAAGAGAGGCTATTGCCAACGGTGCACGAACTTCAAGATTTCTCAATTGGTCTCGTTCCGTCCGAAGCTTTTCAGCGTTGGAGGCAAATCGGTCACGCAACTCCGCCGCTTCGCTCAGCGCGCTGACACGATAGCGGTTTCGTACATCGGCGATATCCTGGTCACCTTTGGCGAGATCCTGCTCTGTTTTCAAGATCGCCAGCGACACGTCGAGATTTCGGCTCTCTAGTTCGGCCACCGTCTGGTTCGCGCCTAGTTGGCGGGCGGAAATTGTCAAACCTTGGGATATCAGCTTGTTGACAGAGGACAGATCCTTGCTTGCCAGATCGATCTGCTTGGCCAGAGCTACGGATTTTTCCTTCAGTGCCGCGATCTGGTTGTTGGCGAGAACCTTGGCGCGGCCGAGAGCGTCGATCTCCGTCGTCATCGATTGCTCACGCGTCGCAAACAACGACCGCTCTTCGTCCATCATCTTGGCAAATCGAGGTTCGTTGCCTTTTGAGGTCAACTCCTTTGGAAATGACACCGACGACGCTCCGCTCAATACCGCATCGACACGTGCCTGTCGCGCAAGGAGCCCGAGCCGCTCTGCTTCCAGTGCCCGCACCTGGCCTTGGCTGGACAATGCGTCCCGCTGCAGACCAATTATGTTGGCATCCGTCGACCCTATTCCGCCGGCCATGCTTAGTGCCTGAACGACGGTAAGGCCTGGACTGAAGTTGTATTTTCCAGGATTGGCCACTAGCCCCGTGACAAAGAGCGGACGATAAGACGAGATTTCCACAGAAGCGCTTGGTCGCTTTTGCAGACCGACTTCCGTCTGCAGACGCTGTCCGATGGTCTCGGAGATCTGCTCAAGCGTCCTGCCGGCTACCGATACATTTCCGATGATCGGTAGCGAGAGGTTGCCGGCGGAAGAGACAACGAAGTCGCCGGATAGGGGAGCCCACTCGAATGCCGTCATTGTACTGGGCCGCCACTCGTAGACGCGGATTTTCAGCGTGTCCTGCGGTCCGGGAACGTATTCCTCTGCGGCATGGGCTATTGTTGCGCCGGCAACTGTGGCGGTCAGCGCGATGATGCAAACACCAGCATTGATGGCGCGTCTCATCAAACGAAGATCAAGAAAGCCGCATCCTCGTACGAGGTCTCGGGGGAGGGCAGAAAGCGGCATCGTATACTCCTATTTGACAACGTTCCGGTCGTGCTCAGGCCGACACAGCCAGCTTCACGCCTGTGGCTTGTGCGACATAGCCTCGAAAGCGATCCACAAAGACGTCCCTTCGAAAATCGGCTGCGCGCGACACGGCATCTGCGGGATTGAAATCCAGCCGCTCCATCCGTTCGACCGCGTCTATGAGGGCATCGGTCGTTTGGGTCTCGAAAAAAACGCCCGTCTTGTTGTTTACGACAGTTTCAGTTGCGCCCCCTCTGCCAAAGGCGATCACGGGCCGGCCGCTTGCCATCGCCTCTACCGGTACGATGCCGAAGTCCTCCTCGCCCGGGAAAATCAACCCCTTGCAGTGCGCATAGTGATGTCTGAGAGAATCAAAAGGCTGCGCGCCAAGAACGGTGACCGTCGGCCCGGCAATCTTCTTGAGGTGATCGAGCATCTCGCCGCCGCCAATGACGACCAGCTTTGCCTTCATCCGATTGAACGCCTCGACGGCAAGGTCCGGCCGCTTGTAGCTAACAAGTTCGCCAACCATCAGATAGTAATCCTCGACCTCACGGCTCGCCACCGGCCTGAAGGCCGCTGTGTCGACGGGAGGATGAATGACATCAGCTTCACGCCGGTAATAGCTCTTGATCCTTTGAGCGACGGTTGTCGAGTTGGCGACGAAGCCGTCCACGCGGTTCGCCGTCGCGACGTCCCATGTTCTCAGATAGTGCGCCAGGGGAGGCATCATCATTCGCGTCATCAACCCGGAGCTCTCGTAGTACCTGTTGTACATGTTCCAGATGTAACGCATCGGGGAGTGGCAGTAGCACAGGTGAAGCGCAGGCGAGGTCGGTATAATGCCCTTGGCCGGTCCCGACTCGCTGCTGATGACGAGATCGTAGGGAGAAAGATCGATTTGCTCGAGCGCCATAGGCATCAGCGGAAGATAACGCTTGTACATCCGCTTCGCATAAGGGAGACCGCCGATGAAGGTCGTCTGGATCTTGTGCCGCTTAATCTTGTCGGAAATCGCGGACATATCGCACACGTGCGTGAATATGTCAGCTGTGGGAAAGATATCGCACAAGGCTTCGATAACTTTCTCGCCACCGCGCATTCCAACCAACCAGTAGTGAATAATTGCTACGCGCACGCCAAGCTCCCCGAGATACATCGATCGAAAACATCGTGGCTTGCATTGCGGGTGTAGTTCTTGCCGAAATATTGATCAAGAATCAGACGTTCGGCATTTATATTAGGCACGCAAATCAGTTTTATGAACAGTCAGTGACGTTATTTCCCGCATTGCACTGTTATATAGTGCAGCGCAATAATTTTATTGTCAAACCGTTTAATACTTGTTAACTTTCTTCTGCATGCCACGAGGCATTGTCTGCAGGTGCCCACATTCCGAATTATTGCAAGGGAGTACGCAGATGAGTGAAATTGATCTCAGTCGGAACTTTGACCGGTTCAACAAGGCGCCGCAGCCCGCTCGCAGGGCGACATCCCGACGGTCCGATCTTTTTGAAAACGGAAAACACTCCGCCATTCTCGATGGCATCAAATATTGCATCGATGCGACAATCGCAGTCGTGGGCCTCGTCGTCTTAGCGCCGATGATTGCGATGTTGGTCGTGGTACTTCTCGTCTTACAGGGGCGGCCCATTTTTATTGCGCATAGGCGCATCGGCCGGCACGGCATCATGTTTCCCTGCCTGAAATTCAGGACAATGGTGAAGAATGCAGACGAGGTTCTCCATCGGCACCTGGCGGCAAACCCGTCGTTCAGGGCGGAATGGAACGCGACGCGCAAGCTGCGAGACGACCCGCGCGTCACACCGCTAGGCGCGCTTATGCGCAAAAGCAGCATTGACGAAATTCCTCAGCTTCTGAACGTCATCCGCGGTCAGATGAGCCTGGTCGGACCAAGGCCGATTGTTGCCGGCGAAGCTGAACTCTATGGCATCCATTATGCTGATTACATCCAGGTTCGTCCCGGTGTAACGGGTTTGTGGCAGGTCAGCGGGCGCAGTGACACCAGTTACAGCGAACGCGTACAGCTCGACGTGCGCTACGTCGCGGAACAGACGGTTCTGGGCGATCTGACAATCATGCTGAAAACCGTTCCGGCGGTCCTTCGCTCGCGCGGCAGCTACTGACATTACACGGGCGCGGCACCGCGCCTTTCCACCTTCGTGAGTGTTATTTCACGTGCCTCGCGGCACGTGCGTCAAGCTGCGCCGTCAGGACGCGGGCCGATGGTCGCCGGGAGATTGCTGCATGAGCGTAACAGACGTCGCGATCAATGGTCGCTTCCTCACCCAGGATCTCACGGGTGTCCAGCGTTACGCCCGAAACATCGTCACTGCGATGGACATGCAGGCCGGAGCCGAGCACGCCGTCCTGATTGCACCGCAGCCGTCCAGCGAACTCTCTTTGCAACGGCTGCGATCGGAGGCACGCGGGCGATTAACCGGTCATGCTTGGGAGCAAGTCGAGTTGCCATTGTTCAGCAGCGGCCGCAAGCTTTTGAACCTTTGCAACACGGCCCCGGCTCTTAAGGGCGATCAGCTTGTCTGCATCCATGATGCCAACATTTTCGCAGCACCGCAAAGCTACAGCCGGTCGTTTCGCGCGTTGTATCACACGCTTCAACCTCTCCTAGTTCGGCGTTCACTTCGCGTCGCCACGGTATCGCACGCTGCCGCGCGACAGCTGGCCCGATATCTACCGGTTCGCGAGGCCGAGATCGCGGTTCTACCGAACGGACATGAGCATGCACTGCGTTGGGATCCTTCGCTGGCGCGGGCAGCGCCGGCATTTCTGGCGACGAGATCGGCAATGCGACCGTTCATTCTGGCGCTCGGATCGCGCGCGATCCATAAGAACCTTTCACTTCTGATCGACATTGCAGAAGCCCTCGACGAGATGGGCCTTGATATCGTCATCGCGGGCGGCGGCGACGGCATATTCGCTCAACAAACCTTGCGGCATCGCAGCAATGTGTACTTCCTCGGACGCGTCTCCGATGACGATTTAGCTTACTTGCTGGACCGTGCGTTTTGTCTGGCGTTTCCTTCCCTTGCGGAGGGCTTTGGGCTCCCGATCGTGGAGGCGATGGCCAGATCCTGTCCTGTCATTTCGTCACACAGTGCAAGCATGCCCGAAGTCTATGGGAAAGCGGCGCTCGGGGCTTCCCCGTTCGAGCCTCGCGAGTGGATCGAGCAGATCAAAGCCCTTGTCTCCTCAGAGCAGCTACGTTGCGATCTCGTGGGTGCCGGTCAAGAACAGCGACGTCAATTTTCATGGGAGACCTCCGCGCGCGGGTATCTCGACCTACTGGAGAACCCGAAGACCGAAATCCGCGCGCACAAGCCCGTTAATCCAAGCCTGCCACGTGTTAGCGTCATCTTCGCAACGCGCGGGCGTCCCGACGTCGTCGCGGCTAGCGTTCGTCGATTACTCGCAACGCAAACGGTGGCCCCCGATAAGATCATTGTCTCCGGTGTAGACGTGGCCGATGCCGGAGACCTCAGCGATCATCCGGACGTGACGATCATCACTGGGCCTCCAGGGCTAGCCGCGCAGCGCAACACGGCTTTGCGGCATGTGGCGCCACATACCGAAGTCGTTGCCTTCTTCGATGACGATTTTGTCGCCGATGGAGAGTGGCTTGCGGCTGCAATCCAGACTTTTCGCGACGAACACCATATTGTCGGCTACACAGGCAACGTCATCGCGGACGGGATTAAGGGACCTGGAATTTCGTTTCAGCAGGCGGTGGAACTGGTCGAGGCGGGGCGATCGGACGCAACGTGGCAGGAGCGGTTCAGTCCGTATGGTTGCAACATGGCCTTCCGGTTCAAGGCCATCGGAGATCTCAGGTTCGATGAGCGCTTGGTTCTCTACGGCTGGCTGGAGGATCGCGACTTCGCCGCTGCGCTTGCCAAGCGCGGTGGCCGGCTCGTCAAATCGGGGCGATCCTTCGGTGTTCATATGGGTGTAAAAGGCGGGCGTGTGAGTGGCGACCGGCTTGGCTATTCGCAGGTGATCAACCCGCTTTATATGCTGACCAAAGGTACGATGAGCCTGCCCAAAGTCGCCGGCCAAATCTTCCGCAATACAGCGAGCAATTTTACCGGAGCCATCTGGCCCGAGCCATTCATTGACCGACGCGGCCGGGTCCGCGGCAATCTGTTGGCTGCATTTGACGCCCTACGAGGGCGCCTTGAGCCGGAACGCGCCGCAGCGATCGCGACACCTCGACCAGCCGCCAAGCCATATGAACGCTAGGAGTAGAAAAATGTTCAACAGACCCCGCCCAATTGACGTTACCTCAAGGTTCTGGCGGGAAAATGAGACGCAAGCCAACGTGGCTGGCGATGGGCCAATCGCGCTTCTGCGTGCTCTTATCGAACTTGCCGCCCGCCACAAGGCCACGCTTGCGATTTGCTGCGCGGTCGGCCTGGTCGTTTCCGCGCTCTACGCCTACTCGTTACCGCCCACATACCAGGCGACCGCGACACTGCTGCTTGAGCCCCGCCAATCGGTGATTTCGTCGGGAGAATTCGGCGCTCAGCAGACGCTTGATCTCAATCGCGCCGACAGCGAGCTTCAGACCATCAAGTCCGAGCGTCTTCTGTCGGCGGTTTTTGAGAGCCTGAACATGAAAAGCGATCCGGAGCTTGCTGGCAAGCAGCCAGGCTTCATCGCGCGGTTGCTCGACGTATTCGGTCCTACGCCGGCTGATACCGTGGCCGACACCAACGGTACCTCGTCAGGTGCAACCAGCGCCACCGACGAACTTGACAATGATGCGAACCGTGCGGCCTTTCTGAAGTTCTTTTCACGGCTGAACGCGCGTCGCGTCGGTCAGTCCTTCGTCATCCAGATCGACTATTCCTCTTCCGACCCGAAGCTACCGGCGCGCGTCGCCAATGCGACGATTTCGGGGTACATCTACCAGACCGTGGCATTCAAGGAACAGATTGCTCGCGCGGGCACCGAGGCCCTACAAGGGCGGCTGGATTCGCTTGCTCGGCAGTCCGATGCAGCGCGCGAAGCGATGCACCTCGGTACCCTGCCGGCGATCGCAACTCCTGACGCCGACGCCCGCATTATCGGTGCAGCCTTGCCGCCGCTTGGACCGTCGGCGCCCCGCAAATCACTTATCATGGCGCTTGGCGCCGTTGTCGGACTTTTGTTCGGTTTCGGCGTGGTGGTCCTGCGGATGGCACTTGATCGGCGCGTGCGCAGCGCTAGAGAACTGGCGCACGAAGTCGATCTTCGCTGCCTGGGATCTATCCCTGACGTGCCCGGGGCGGAAGGCGTTCCCTGGCATATTACAAGCCCTCAGCAACAGAAGTACGTCGCCGCAATTCGAGATCTACGTACATCCATTGAAATCGCGTGTACGAGCCTGCGGAACGAAAAAAGCATCGTAATCGCCATTGTTGGTTGGACCCCGGGTGCCGGGGTGTCAACGTTGTGTGCCAGTGTCGCGCAGTTGATCAGTCGCGGCGGTCGCCAGGTTACGCTTTTCAAGGCTTCGGACGGCGCCGATCTCCACCCAGTTGAGGACCATGGCCCGGCTCTTTCCTTGGCCGGGGCAGCCTTTGCTGGGCTTATGCCGGAGCAATTGTCGTTTGAGGAAGTCAGTGGCGTTGCGGTGTTGCCAATCCACTCGCGAGACGCCAACGCCAATCTGTTCACCGACTTTCGAAATCCTCGTGTGCGGCGCATATTTGAAGTGGCGCGGTCTCGAGGTGATGTTCTGCTAGACTTGCCGCCGCTGCGCCACTCGATGGATGCACTTGCCTTGGCAAGCTATGCCGATGCTGTTCTTGTCGTTGCCCGCGCCGGGCACACGACGATCGAGGAGATATCGGAATCGGTTCAGTTGCTGCGCCGTGCAGGAGCAAATGTTATTGGAACGGTGATTAACCGTACGCGTGGATAGCCTAAGGCTGGTGGTTTCCTGCGGCCGGACGACTGAGACTGTCTCAGGTCACGCGACAGCGAGCGACAGAGCACCCAAATCCATATCGGATCATTGTGGCATGCGAGCGCTGCTGCATTGCGGTATAGATCGGCGCCATGACGGCACCGATGCCGACCTCCGCTCGAGCCTGGGGGAGGATGGTGTCACCGAGCGACCATCAAAAATGACGGTGAAGGTGCTTCGTCAAATGGCGCCAATCCAAACTCGGCCAGGTCGTTGTCTCCACGCGTCTCCTTGATGGAGGGCATACAGATCGACGCGAGCTCGAAGCAATGCGTCAGGTCAACGCCTTATGTGAACTACTGCTTGCGTTTTTGTTGCGCCGGGGAGAATGACCTTTGCCTTTGAAGTATGCGGTCGGGAAGTTGATGTCGACGTTGATCCGACCATCATTCGCCTATGCATGATTTTCGCGCTTACGTCGCCTCACCTGGAGAACCTGCCAGCATAGAAGCCTAGCCAATCAGTCCGATGACCCACTCTAAGCTGGTCCCGCTTTGATAAGCGCCTTAGGCCGGGTTACTGCCTTGCGCAATTTGGGGTTCGGGAGTGCTTTTTCGTCTCCGTTGACGGCGGAGGACTGCTCGGAAGTACGTTAATATCTGTCGTAGAGCGCCAACCGGCCACGACCTGCCGCCACCCTAACCCCAAGAAGCAGGAGCGCTATGGCATAGGTGGCTGCGCCGGCGGCGATAGCGATCCCAAGCTCCACGACCTGAGGAAAATTTCTCCCGGCAAGCTCTTCTCGCAAAAACCACACGGCCACAGCCATGAGAGCCACTGCAACCACGACCTTCCAAATATTGAGCAGTTGGGCTGCAAAGGAAACGTCGAGCAGCCGGCGCGCTTCACCAAGGTAGAAGGCAAACATGAGCGAGGACAAGGCGATCCTGGCCACGCTGACGCCAGTGACGGAAGCCAGGTAGAAGCCTATCGAGATCAGCAGCACGCGAAAGGTGAGGTCTATAGCGTTCAGCCGAAAGATGATTTGCGGCCGATCCAGCGCGATGCTCACTGACGAGAGTGTCTGAACATAGGGGATTGGCGCAACGGCCAACGCCAGCAGGCTGAGGAGGGGTGCTGCATGCTCCCATTTCGCGCCAAGCAGGATATCGGTCGCGAGATCTGCTGTCAGCGATATGCCGACGCAGGCGGGGGCCGATACCATCATCGCGATGCGCGTGGCCTTCAAAAAGGCCTGCCTTACGCGGACGCGATCGGTATTGATTTGCGAAAAAGCAGCCATGACGGGCTGAAGAGCCGGGCCAATCAGACTTTGCGTTGGGATCACCGCGACATCGCTTGCAACCGCATAGCGACCGAGGGTCGGACGATCTGCCAGCGCTCCCACAAGAAATCGATCGAACTGCCAGTTCAATGCAGAAATCAGCTGTGCCGAGGAAAACCAGCCGATAAAGCCGGCGAAGTCGGGAAGACGTGCGAGCGAGAAGGCGGGACGGTAGGGGGCGAGGACGTAGGACACGATTGTTGATGCAAGCGAGGCGACAACGAAATTGGCGACGATTGCCCAGTACGCTCCACCGGCAAGGACAACGAAGACAGCAACTAGCGCGGCGGTCAACTTGCCCGACGATTCCAGAATGAACGTCTGACGAAATCCCAGCTCCCGCGCGAAGTTCACCATTGCTGGGCTGGCCAGCCCCCTGGATATCGGGCCGAGGCTTAGCACAGCGACAAGCAGCACGAGATGGCTGTCGTGATTGATCCAGGAATACGGCCACGCGATCGCCAGGACTATCGTTCCGATAACGACACCTCTCATCACGCCTACGGTAAAACCGGTATCAAGGTGGGATTTGTTGATTGTCGGGAGCCGAACGAGGGCCTGCGTTACAGGAACCTCAAGCACCGTATCAACGACCACGACGAGCGATGTTGCGATCGCCGCCAGGCCAAAGTCGCCCGGCGTCAGCACACGGGCGAGGACCAGCAGGGTGAAAAAGTCGATGATGCGTCCGAGAAAGCGGGAAAAGACCAGCCATCCGGCTCCCTTGATCGTCTTTACCGCAAGCATCTCTTACTCCAAGTTCAAGCGCTCGTTCACTGCGCCAGGCTGTAAAGCTGTGATTGTGCGGGGCCATGCAATCTTGAAAGGCTCCGACGCCGGGTAACTTAATCGCTGTGCTGAAATCTGGCTTGCTGTGGACTGTGTGTTGGCGCGGCTATTTGAGCCATGCAAACACCTGCCTGATAATGTGGGCCATCTCCAGGGCTGGGAGCAGCGCGCTCTTAAGCAACGGAAAGTCTCGAACGATCGCACCTTCCCGCCACAGCTGTGACTTGATCTCCGTCAGCTTGTTGGCCAGATTGGGTGCGTTCGATTGCTCTAGGACGTGGACATTGTCGGCACGTCCGAAATCGACGGATCGCGCGCCCACGCCCAGTGCTATCATGTCGAACGCGTCAGGCTTGGTGATTGCCCTCTTAAGTCTCCGCCAAGCGCGGTCTGCATCCGACATGACCCTTGCACCGCTTTCGACACGATCGATGTATTGAAAGACACCCGTAAGCAAGGGGTTGGCCTGCGCTGGATCAAGCTGCCCATAGGCGATCGGACCGGCGTTGCTATGAACCGATCCGTCGTCCGACTCGCTCAGATGGCGAACCGAAGGGATTGCTGGTTCGAACAGACTCTCGATGATCTGCCAGTAACGCAAAATCACCGTCTCGATCCTGAGCGGGTTATAGAGGTCTTCTTCAACGACCAAACCCGTAACGCGCGGGAAGTGGTCTTCGCTGAGGCCTTTGTAGTTGCACCGCGCGAACTGGATCGTTTCAAATTTGCGCTGGGGGAGCCCGGCCGCGACGAGACGCTGGGTGCTTCCATAGAGACCAGTGTCACAGAGAATGATGCGTTCGGAATCGCCGGCGATCTGCGCCAGATGGCGCTCAAAGAGCGCGTTCTGCTGCGCGATATCAGCAAGCACTCGGCCGCCTTCGGTGGTCTCCAGCAACCCGTAGAACTGGGCTGGATCAAAGGGTCGATGCCAGGCATCGGACAGTCTGTAGGTTGCGCCACCAAGGGCGTCGGCTACCTCGGCGAACGTGTTCTTCTTGAATTCACGTGCCAGTTCATCAAGAACTGTGGGGCTTTGCTGGATGAGCGCTGACCGCGCGGCAATCAGGCGTGAAATGAGAAGATTCTCACGTCGCATTGCAAGCGGGAGATCAAGTTTGGCGACCAACTTTTCGAAGGCTGCGCGGATGCCGATACCGCCGCGCGCACAAAACAGAAGAGCCGCATCACCTTTCATCTCCGCCTGTCGGGCGTAGAGCCAGATGTAGAGGCAAAACTGCGCGACAACAGGACCGAAGACGTCTCGGCCGAAGCCTTCCCGATCTGCGAGATCTGGCAACCGGGCAGGCTTGATGACGGTATTACGAACGCCAAGGGCTGCTTGCGACCTGGCGCCGTCGGCTTGCGTGGCGAGGCGCCTAAGGCGTCCCTTAGGAAGATGCAGCGCGTGGATACCCATGGTTCTTGGGACCGTGCAGTCGGCAAGAAGATCGTCTCCGAGATGCAACAGACGTGACGCCGCAATACCTTCCGTCAGAAGGACATGCGAAAAAAGATGACCGAAACGCTTGCTTTCCCCGACCTCGGCGCTCGAGTAGATATCGTCTATCAGACCGGGGCCGTGGAAATGGTCGATCAGTTCCGACAGCTGGCGCTTTGGCAGCGCCGTGTCAGAGACTGCAACAATGCGAATACCGGTCCGGCGATGGAGGCGCAGCACCCTGGCAAGCATCTGGTTTGCCGAGAGTGAGCGTTTTTCGATCGCCACCTCGATTGCGATGCGTTTTTCTATCAAACGCTCGGGCAGGCCGAGGATCGCGAACTGGCGTTCAAGAATATCGACGAGCCGAACTTCTCCCGCCCCACCTCCAACGTTGAGCGCGCGATAGCCAAAGCACTCGGCGAGCTGGCGCGTGCGAAACAGGTGATCTGGGCTGATGTGAAATCCCTCATCTCGCAGCACTCCTGAAAAGAGCTTCTCGGCTTGCATCAAACGCGATCTTTGTGATCGAGGTTGCCTCAAGAGCAGGGTGTCGAAAACGTCTGTCGATATCAAGTCGATACCATCAAGAGGCGCTTGCAGCAGATGGACGAGGCTTTGACGTGGCACCGAATAACCCTTTGCCATCGATCAGCCCCGTTCCTGCCATTGGACAGTGCTGTTGCTGTGGATGCGCTGCAACAAGGACTGGCTCAGTGAATTCGCAACTGCAAAATTCTGCAGCAATATTTGAATTCCATCAAGTGAAAAAATTAATTTATTTTGCAGCGCAGAATAGTTGCAAATTCCATTTACCCATCTATTCTTTTCGTCGTCGTATCGATTGATATAACGACACTTTTTCAGTTGCATTATACTGTGTCACACTCGTGGGTGATCGCAGTTCGGAGGTGAACAATGGGTGATGTGAGCCATCAATCCTCACGCATGTCCGCAGTGCAGCATTTCGATGTCATCGTGCTGGGCGCCGGCATTTCCGGTCTGGTTGCGGCGGCGATCTTTTCAGGTGAGGGCAAGCGGGTTTCCGTTGTCGATGAGTACGCCCATGTGGGCGGAAACCACATGGATTGGTCGTCGCGCGCGGGCTATACCTTCGATGTCGGCAGCCTGATATTTCAAGACGATTCTCCGTTGCTGAGGCACTTTCCCGAGCTCCTTGAACGCTACGTGCACATCAAGCCGAGCTGGGGGCGATTAAATCCGCAAGGGAAAATCACGCTTTATCCAATTTCCATACGTGATGACATTCTAGCAGCCGGGCCTCTCGGCGTAGTGCGTATTTTCGCTTCTGTCCTTTATGCGCGCCTGTTTCGCCGCCGCATGGAAAACGCGCGTGATTTCGCACGCTACTGGATCGGCGCTTACTTGCTGCACCGATCCGGGCTGGGGACTTACATGCAGCGATTCTATGGTATTGCGGCCGACGAGATCGACCTTGATCTCGCACGAAAACGCATGCTTTGGATCTCCGAATATGCCTCGATCATCAATCTGAGCCGTCGATTTTTGAAACGCAAAAAGGCAAGCGGTCCAAAGAATCGTCAAATGGCGCGGCCACGAGAAGGCTTCGAAGCGCTTTACAGCCTCGCTCGATGCAAGCTCGAAGGTCGTGGTGTGGTGTTCACACTATCGGCTGAGGCCCTCCACCTTAGCCGGGCGTCCACGGGCTATGAACTGGTGCACAAGGGAGAAACGCTTGTTGCCGAGCGAGTCGTGTCGACGGTTCCGATCAGCGTTACCGAACGCATATGCGGCAACGTTCAAACCTCGGGATTGAAGACGATCACACTGATTACGCTCTACTTCAGCTTTTCCGGCGAGAAGGGCTTTTCCCAGGCGATCATCTACAATTTCTCACACGAGGGTGCATGGAAGCGTTTGACGGTCTACTCAGACTTTTACGGTCGCGTCGATGGGCGTGAGTATTTTGCAGTCGAGGTCATCGCCGGCCAAGTCGATTCGTGCGAAGACGCCGAAGCAGATTTTCGCCGGCACGCCAACGCCAATCGACTGTTCCTCGGCGATCTCAAGCTCGAAGGAAGCCATATCCTTACAAACGCCTATCCCATTTATGCCAAAGGTGCCGCGCAGGACGCAGCCCGGGCGATTGCGAGATTGAAAAGCCTCGGGGTGGAATCGATCGGCCGCCAAGGCGGCTTCAACTATCAGCCGACGGCCAGGGTTTCGACGTTGGACGTCGAAAACGCCGTCTCATCGGCGTGAACTTGCTGCGAACAACGTAGATCGGGTCATGGTTTCTTAGTAGAGGGTCACAAGAGGTCGACGATGCGGATTTTGCATGTTCTCAATCACACGCGACGCCTGAACGGGCATGTCCACGCCGCGGTCGACCTAGCCTGTGCGCAGGTGAAGCTCGGGCATGAGGTCTTTATGGCGAGCGAAGGCGGAGACTTTGACAACCTGCTAGAGACAAACGGTATCAAGACCATCTTTATCCCACATCAACGAAAGATCCCGCATCTCGTTAGAGCCCTTTTTGCCTTGCATCGCGCGATTGGCAAATATGACGTCGATGTTGTCCATGCGCATATGATGACAAGCGCGGTGATCGCGTTCCCGATCTGCAAGTTGCGGGGTGTTCCGCTAATTACCACTGTTCACAATGAGTTCGAGAAAAGCGCAACGCTGATGGGACTTGGCACCCGCGTCATTGCTGTTAGCGACGTCGTTGGCGCCTCGATGCAACGACGAGGCGTGCGTCCCTCCAAGCTGAATGTCGTGCTCAATGGCACGATCGGATCGAGCCGGGCGACGGGCCGTAGCGAGGAGCCGAGGCCACTGCGGTCCCCAAGCATTCTGTTCGTTGGTGGCCTCCACCCGCGCAAGGGTCTGCCCGATCTTCTCGATGCTTTTGAGATCGTCCACAGATCGTATTCGACAGCCCATCTTTACATTGTCGGCGAGGGGCCGCTGCGCGAGGAATACAAAGCCAAAGCCGCGGCCCTGCAGAGCGCCAGTGACATCACGTTCGTTGGCTCGACCACCGACCCTTTTCCGTACATGCTGGGCGCCGACATCTTCGTGTTGCCGTCGCACGCCGATCCGGCTCCTCTCGTCCTGTCGGAGGCGCGCGAGGCCGGCTGCGCGGTCGTCGGCTCGTCAGTCGATGGAATTCCGCAACTGTTGGAGCATGGCAAGGCCGGCCTTCTCGTCCCACCACGTGATCCGGTAGCCCTTGCCGACATGCTCGGGCAATTGCTGGAAGCGCCTAGTCGATTGTCCGAATGGCGGCAGAAAAGCCAGTTCAGGATAGAACATCTGACGATTGAACGCGTTGCCAGGGAAACGCTCGACGTCTATGCCTCGGCAAAGTCGCCTGCGGCGGTGGCCACAGCGATGGCGCGCTAACGGCGCGCTGTCGTTACGCGAGCGAGAGGACATACTTGAGGCGCGAACGCATCCGGCGCCCGCGGGATGGATCGACCCTCAGCGCTGCCAGGCGCTTGGCGACTGCGTTTGGAAGCACGAACAGTCCAATAGCGAACAGGCATAGTGCGACCCGTTTAATGCCGGTATTTTCGCGCACGACCGCGCCGATATGTGCTGAAATCTGCCGTACGCTTGGCCTTTTGCCGTCGACGATGAGGCTCATCGTGTTCAATTCCGTGACATAGGCGTAATCGTCACGCACGTCGACGTTGGCGGCCGACGCGCACCGGGCCTCCACCAGTTCGGCCAGATGGTGAAGGCGACCCATGAACCGGTCAACGTAACCTTTCATGCGCTTGGAACTGATATCGGAAAACGACGAAAGGTTGGCGTTGTGTATCCTGTATCGGCCAAGTGGATGGTCGATGGAGACAACCGTTCCGACGAAGGGCGCCAAAAGGTAGGGTACCCCGTCAATCGCCCGCTCGTATGTCATCTCGCCCAACCCGTCATAGACATCGCGCCGATAGACGTTCCCGGAGGTCGGCGGCGTGTTGTAGTAACCCTTTTGTCGAATGGACTGGATGAGCTCATTGGAATTGGACGATTTGTGCAGTGACGGGAATGGATTGCCCATCGGCTTGCCATCCTTGTCAACCGGTAGGAGCATGAACTGGATTTTTGAGACGTCAGGCCGCAGATAGGGTTCTATTTCTTTGAGTGCGCCCTCGCCAAGAGCATCGTCGGCATCAAGGAAATAGAGGAAGCTGCCATGCGCCCGAGACAAGGCGCTTCTGCACGCCTTTAGGGGACCGCTGTTTACGCCCCTAATGGCAGTGATCCGGTCACCATATGCCTGGATCTTGCTCCACGAGCCGTCGGTCGAGCCATCGTCGACAACAATGACCTCCAGATTGTCATAGTCTTGCGAAAGGACGCTCTGAATGCATTCATCGATGTACGTTTCGTAGTTATAGCAAGTAATGATGACGCTTAGCAGGGGCTGAGCCTTTAACATCTTGCAAACCTTCTCCGCACAGATTATGTTGCAAAGCAGCATAGCAAGTGCAGTGCAAGACGTCTACGGAAATAATGCCTATAACACTGCGGCTCTATTGAGAAATAGTGTCTATAAACTGTCATAAACGAGAAATATCGAGGCGACTAGAAAGGCCATCGTCGCTTTTGCACGACAATAAGCGCCCCCACCAAGGTGACGGCGAACGGTAAGTCATGCCTGACGGACATTGACGCGGCAACTGCGAAAATCGTCGAGCGAAGACCCTTTGTGAAGTCCGTCTGCCTGTGCTGGCGGCTTGTGTTTAGCCAAGTATTGGCCCGGAGGACGAATGAACATTCAGGTTGGGCAGAGTGTGCGCGACAAGCCGAAGCACCGTCTTAAAATTCTCTATATCCAGCCTGGAACGAAGGCATTTGCTGGCATTGAGCGAGTTGTCGATGACGTGTGTGCCATGCTGGCTGACCGATATCCGGAAGACTTCGAGGTCGATGTCCTTTACACGTCCGTTCACAAGAACCGTCCGACCGAAGCGCGCAGCTATCGCTCCATCGAACGGATTGCGGCCAGCCGGATCGCGTTGATGCGAACCTTCAGGAGCGTTATCGGGGCTAAGCACTATAGCCTCGTTGTTGTCCCGCAAATCGAGCCGACCGTCATGTGTATGGTCGCTTGCCTGGGATTGAACCGACGGTTTGCGGTGCATCTACACGGCAATCCGAAGCGTGAGGCGGTTCATTTCAGGGCAAAGCTCCTGTTCTTTCTGATGCGCAACTACTTCCTGTCCCGGGTGTCGTATGTTTTTGGCACCTCTCCGAGACAACTGGAAACCTTCGAGAAGATGTTCGACAGCAAGATCCCGCAGATTTGGGTGCCCAACCCGGTGCGTGCTTTCAATCTTGACGACGCGCCAGCGTCCGAACGGGCGTCAGGCATGGTGACATTCGTCAACGTTGGACGTTTTGCCTTTCAAAAAGGCCAAGACATTCTCCTCGACGCGTTCTCGCAGCTCGTTAAGGTCCGCCCGAACGTCAGGCTGAAAATCGTCGGGTACGGCCGCGAGGAAGCGAATCTGCGCGCCGAAATCTCCAGGCTCAACTTGGAAGATTTCGTTCGCATCGAGCATCATCCGACCAGCCCTCAGCCTGCTTTAGAAATAAGCGATGTGTATGTCTCGACATCGCGGTGGGAGGGATGGTCGCTGGCGATCTGCGAGGCATTGCGTTTTGGCTTGCCGGTCGTGGCGACGGATTGCGATTTTGGACCGAGCGATATCCTGGTGGATGACCGCCTCGGTCGGCTGGTTGCGGCAGAGGGTGGCAGGACCCTGGTCGATGCAATGATTTATTACTGCGACAACATTGCGCTCGAGAGAGCACATTCTGATTTCCGCAAAGTGTTTATCGACAGGTTCAGCCCGGAACACGTGGTTGAGATTCACGCGCAAGCATTACGCTCGGCTGCCAGGGTGTTTGCCTAGGATCAGGCATCGACAAGGAGGCCACGCATGACGCATATACTCGCTCGACGTCGGTTTCTACAAGGCGCGTCAGCCTTGCTGGCAATGCAGGGTGGGGGCTTGTCATCAGCGGCGGCGGCGAGCGACGATCCGACGGCTTCCAGAAACATCGTCTACGAGGACCGTTTCAACACGATCGACTGGTCGGTCTGGGATGCCGGTCCGAAGGCGACGACAGACGGGACCGGATTTTACGGCCGCTCGGCTTTCGCGACCCGACATGGTGAGGAAGGGTTCAATCCCTATACGATTGTCGATGACCCGGAGGCTGAAGACGGCAAGGCGCTGCAGATAGCCGCCAAATACATCGGCCGCCCTATGAATGTACGCAAGTACTACGGGAACTCTCTGCCCGAGTTCCAGTGGATTTCCGGAAACCTCCAAGCTGCGCGCAAGGATGGTGTTGTTCTGAAAGGGTGGCGAAAGGGATATTTCGAGGCACGGATGCGCTTTCCGCGGCATCCGCTGACATGGCCGGCATTCTGGATGCTGAACGGTCGCAGCATCCTCGAGCCGAAGACCAGCATTGAGCTCGATATCGTCGAGCACAAGGGATGGGAGCCGACTGTCTACGGCACCTATCTTCATGAATGGGGCGGGTCAGACAAAAATAATGAAAGCACTGGTGTCGAGACGCCCGTCGACATGACGGCGGGGTACTGCCTCTACGGCATGCTCGTCGACGACACTCGGTGCGTTCCCTACTTCAATCGGCAGCCCGTTATAGACACGAGAACGAAGCAAGCCGCGGACTGGCGGATTACCCGGTCCGCGCGCCTGGACGCGGAGAGTGACGTGTTCTGGCCGCTTTTGACGCTTGCCTTGCGAAATGATGTGGCGTTTCCGAAGCCCCTGCTGGACGAGCACAAGATTACGAGTATGCGTGTGGATTATTTCAGGCTCTACACCTGAACGTGGAAGGGCGCTTGCCCAGACCATTGACTGTTAACTCATTGGCAAATTGAGACGCTCCATCGGGGAGCGTGGAAACCGGGATTGTGAGGTCGAATGCGTATTGTGATGATCGGCTCGGGCTATGTCGGCCTCGTCTCGGGGGCCTGCCTCGCGGATTTCGGCCATCATATCACCTGTGTCGACAAGTCCACGGCCAAGATCGATGCGCTCGAAGCAGGCCAGGTGCCGATCTTCGAGCCCGGCCTCGACGCGATCATTGCCCAGAACCGCGCCGCCGGACGCCTGGATTTCTCCAAAGATCTCGCCGCACCCGTAGCCTCCGCAGACGTCGTCTTCATCGCGGTCGGCACGCCCTCGCGCCGTGGCGATGGTCATGCGGACCTCAGTTACGTCTATGCCGCCGCGCGTGAAATCGCCGCATCGGTGCAAGGCTTCACCGTCGTCGTCACAAAGTCGACGGTCCCCGTCGGCACCGGCGACGAGCTCGAGCGCATCTTCTGCGAAGAGTTTCCCGACAAGGACATCGAGGTCGTGTCCAACCCTGAATTCCTGCGCGAAGGTGCTGCCATCACCGACTTCAAGCGCCCGGACCGCATCGTGCTCGGCACCGAGGAGCCGCGCGCCATCGAGGTCATGCGCGAAGTCTACCGCCCGCTTTATCTCAACGAAGCCCCGCTCTATTTCTGCGAGCGCCGCACCTCAGAGCTGATCAAGTACGCGGCCAACGCGTTTCTGGCCATGAAGATCACCTTCATCAACGAGATCGCCGACCTCTGCGAGCAGATCGGCGCCGACGTGCAGAAGGTCGCCAAGGGCATCGGCATGGACAAGCGCATCGGCGACAAGTTCCTGCATGCCGGCCCAGGCTACGGCGGCTCGTGCTTCCCCAAGGATACGCTGGCGCTGGTCAAGACCGCGCAGGATCACGACAGCCCGATGCGGCTGATCGAAACCACCGTCGCCATCAACGACAACCGCAAGCGCGCTATGGGCCGCAAGGTGGTCGCCGCCTGCGACGGCAATGTGCGCGGCAAGAAGATCGCCATCCTCGGCCTGACCTTCAAGCCGAACACCGACGACATGCGCGATGCACCCTCGATCACCATCATCCAGGCACTGCTCGACGGTGGTGCCACCGTCCACGTCTATGATCCCGAGGGTATGGATGCGGCGAAAGACTTGCTCGGGCCGGTCGTCTACGGCAGCGACCCTTATGAGATCGCCGAAGGCGCCGATGCGCTGGTGCTGGTCACCGAATGGGAAGAGTTCCGCGCGCTCGACTTCAAGCGGCTGAAGACCCTGGTCAAGACGCCGGTGCTGGTCGATCTGCGCAACATCTATCCGATCGCCGAAGTCACCAGACACGGCTTCAGCTATCAACCGGTTGGGAGAAAGTCCGCCAGGGATGAGAGAACCTGTCTCCAGGAAGTTTCTTCTAATCGACGCCAATCTCCGAAATGGTGATTGGATCGTGGTTGGGTTGGTGAGTGCTATGAGCGTGGACAAATGGTTATCGCCGCAACTGGCGTAGCAATCTTCAATGGCTCGGAGCTTCAAAAACAAAGAGCACTGACTTCGTCGTCCGCGATTACACTAGCTTTTCGTCTACTATGTGACGGCTTTCAAGCGAAACGTCCTTCCAGCTCACTCGGCGACAATTTTAAAGCTGCACGCGGCGTAGGCGACGAAACAACGTCTATGGTCTCCGCGAGCGAGCTTAGGTCAGAAAGCGGCAAATGGCTCAGGCTTCGCTGTTGATTTAACGTACGTGCTGGTTCCAGATTGAATGCAACGCTACTTCGAAACCTACACGCATTGCCTTTCCAGAGCCAATAGATGTCTACTGAACATCTCCCTTGGCGTTTGAAATCCTAGGCACTTGCGCGGCGTGTCATTCAGCCTGTTACACAGGGAACGGATCTCCTGATTGCTGACATCCAGCACGACCGTTTCTGGCGGCAGGTATCGTCGAACACGCTTGTTTGTGTTCTCGACCGTGCCCTTCTGCCAGGGAGCCTGGGGGTCGCAGAACCAGGCGGTCGTTCCCATGCCGTGCTCGAGCTCGCGCCATGACACGAACTCCAGTCCTCGATCGAATGTCAGGCTTTGCCTGGCTTGGACGGGCAGGGGTGCGAGATGCCGGATCAACTGGTTCATGATCGGCTTCGAGCGCCGGTCATTGTTGCGAAACAGCAGAGTGTAACGGCTCTTGCGCTCCACGACGGTGGCGATGTTTGCGGCGCCATGCTCCTTTCTGAAGATCATCAGATCCGCTTCCCCAGTGACCGAATTCACTTCGGGAATTGATGATGTCAGGTCTGTTGCGAATGGCGCATTCCATTGGAAATACGAGGTTTCTTGGTTTGCGTGCATATCTCGGCCGCCGTCTGCGGCGTCGTTCAGGCAGGTGACGCGCCAATTGCTGATCCTGGCCTTCCTGCGAATAGACGTACTGATAAATTGTCTCATGGCTCAGCCGGGTGGCGGCACCACCGGCAAGCCGCAGCCGCCCGGAAATCTGTTCCGGAGACCAGCCATCCTTCAAGCGATCTATCACGGCGGCACACAGACCAGGATCGCGCAGCAGCTTACGGTATTTGCGGCGCCGGTCGACCGCCATCCCATGTGCAGTGACGTGCCAGTATCCTTCGGCAATCGGAACGTCACGATCACGCCAGAAATTGCGTCGCAGTTCCCGGCAGATCGTTGAGCGATCGCGGCGAAGGGCGCGCGCGATCTCCGCTTGACTGAACTTCTTCTCATGCATCAGCGCGATGATGCGGCGTTCATCCAAACTCAACTGCACAAAAGAGCGGGCCATTCCATCCTCCTGAAACCATGGCCATTATTGTCCTCGTTGCATTTGAAAATGGAATCTGCCCCGGCTACATCCCGTGTGGCAGCCATGTTGAAATGTCCGCCGATATGCAAAGTAGAAATGTCCGACTGGTCGCTACACGGCACACCGACC
>NZ_JBGLYS010000055.1:0-26115 GCF_047304155.1 Rhizobium sp. Rhizsp42
GGTCAAAACACAACCAGAACCCAAGGAAACGCCGCCAACGCTGGTGTTTTATCCCTTGTGTTCTTTCATTGGAGCATGACATGACCAAACGCGACGCAATCTTCCCCGCCGGCCGGCAGGCGCTTTATGAGATCAACAGCTATTCGGCGGCGATCCGCTCCGGCGACCTTCTCTTCGTCTCCGGCCAGGTGGGCAGCCGCGAGGATGGATCGCCGGAGCCCGATTTTCCGAAGCAGGTGCAGCTCGCCTTCGACAATCTCGCCGCCGTGCTGAAGGCTGCCGGCGCCGGCTTCGACGATATCATCGACGTCACCAGCTTTCATACCGATCCCGAAAACCAGTTCGCGACGGTCAACGACGTTCGGCTGAAGGTGTTCAGCGATAAGCCCTATCCGAACTGGACGGCTGTCGGCGTCAACTGGCTGGCGGGCTTCGATTTCGAGATCAAGGTGATCGCCCGCATCCCGCAGGCGAGCTGATCCTCTTGGCTTCCGCTGCACCTGCGAGTAGCGTGGGTGCAGCGGGAATTCAACAGAATTTCCTAATGATCATCCAGCTCGGCAGAATATAATTCATCTATAAATTCATCTATGATAAATAATCTGCGTGTATCAATGGATAATACACGGAGGATAATATGTTTGTTATTTCCATTGATGATCATGGCGACGAACGAAATTTCCTGGCGACATCCTTCAATATTGACAGGGGCGTCGTGATTGCCACGATATGCGGCATGAAGCGCAAATTCGATGCTGCCGATGTCATCGATATTCTACCGGTGGAGCCGCTTTCGGCCCGCAACAACCGTTTCATCGCGGAGCAGCCCGAGCGTCAGCGGATGCACGGATAACGGGTTTTCCCGATCTTTCCAAGTCCATAAAAAACGCCCGCGACATGCGCGGGCGTTTTGCCGTTTATGATACCGAGATATCAGGCGGCGGCGTAGCGGCGCGCCATTGAATGATTGCCCGGCTGCAGGTTGAACTGGCCGAGCAGGTGCATCAGCTTGGCCGCTTCCTGCGCCAGGCCGTGGCTTGCGGCCGTCTGCTCCTCGACCATGGCGGCGTTCTGCTGGGTGCCCTGGTCCATGGTGTTGACGGCGGTATTGATCTCGGCAAGACCGGTCGACTGCTCGCGGGTGGCGGTGACGATCGCGTCGACATGGCGGCTGATGTCCTGCACCTGGCCGACGATCGTTTCCAGCGACTTGCCGGTTTCGCCGACGAGGCTGACGCCGGAGCGAACCTGGGCGTTGGAGGCCGAGATCAGCGTCTCGATCTCCTTGGCGGCTGTGGCCGAGCGCTGTGCGAGCTCGCGCACTTCCTGGGCGACGACCGCGAAGCCCTTGCCGGCTTCGCCAGCGCGCGCGGCCTCGACGCCTGCGTTGAGCGCCAGGAGATTGGTCTGGAAGGCGATGTCGTCGATGACGCTGATGATGTTGGCGATCTTCTGTGAGGATTGCTCGATCTCGGTCATGGCCGAGACGGCCTTGCGGACGATGTTGCCGGATTCCTCGGCGCCGCCGCGGGTGCGCGACACGAGGCTGCCGGCCTCTTCCGCGCGGCGGGCGGTATCCTTGACCGTGGTGGTGATCTCTTCGAGTGCTGCGGCCGTTTCCTCGATCGAGGCGGCCTGCTGCTCGGTGCGCCGCGCAAGGCCATCGGCGGCGTTGCGGATCTCGCCGGCGCCGGCGTCGATCGCATGCGCGTTGTGGCCGACTTCCTCCAGCGCTTCGCTGAGCTTGGCGACCGAGGCGTTGAAATCGCTGCGCAGGCGATCGAGGTGATCGGCGAAAGGCTGCTCGATGCGGTGGGCGAGATCACCTTCCGACAGCGCGCCCAGAGCACCCGCCAGCGCCTCGACGGCGTGATTGATCTCGGCTGCCTCGCGTGCCTTGACGGCTTCGTTGCGGGCGCGCTCGTCGCGGGCATGGGCGCGGTTGTCCTCGGCGCTGCGTTCGAGATCGAGGCGGGCAAAGGCGTTGTCGCGGAAGACGGAGACGGCGGCGGCCATGTCGCCGATCTCGTCATGGCGGTTGGTATAGGGGACGGCGGCTTCGAGATCGCCATCGGCAAGGCCGGCCATGCGCGAGGCGATCGTCGTGATCGGCCGCGAGATGCGCTTCCAGGCGAGATAGGCGGCGGCGATAGCGGCAACGAGCGCGACAGCAAGACCGGCAACGATCGAGACCGTGCCGGCGTAATAGTTGCCGGCGGCCGAAACGAGGCCGGCATCGGTCGACTGGCGATCTCTCGCGATCATGCCGTCGACCAGCGTCTGGATGTTGTTGGCCGACATCGACAGCTCGCCGCGATAGAGCGAATTGGCCTGGCTGCGCTTGTTGTCAAGCGCAAGCGCGATGATCTTGTCGGCGACGGCCGTGTCGTTAGCGAGCGCCTTCTGCAGCCGCGCGAAGTTCTGGGTCATGTAATCGCTCTTCGGCTGCTTTTCGAAGGCATCGATGGCGGTCGCAAGCCGCTGGCGGCGGGTCTTCAGCGTGGTCTCGGCATTGCGGAAATCGGTCTTGCCGGAGGCCAGCAGATAATCGGCATAGCTGCGGCGCACGTCGTTCAGCGTCGTGACGATGGCGTGCAGGCGCTCGGTGTTCGGGATGTTTTGGGCGCCGATCTCACGCGTATTGGCTTCGAGACTGGTGAGCGCGACAGCGGCGATGGCGCCCTGCACGAGGGAAATGGCGACGAGGGACAGAAAGAGCACCGGTAGCAGCGTCTTGATCTTCATTTTGAACATAGCATTGTCTCGAATGCGGCCGACCGACATGCCTCAGCGATCGGGGGGTCGATCCGCTGGCGTCTGCGCCTTTGATTGTGCCGGAAAAGGGGCCGGGCGCTCATGCCCGTGCTGCATCATGCATTGCCGATCACTAAACAAGGCAATTGGTAAAATTTGATTAAAAGTAATACTTTTTGAACATTCCGGCCACAACACCACGATAAAAGAGCCGCTCACGCGGGGCGTGGCGGCTCTCGTTTTGCTCGAATCTGATGTTGGCCGGCGGCCGGAGATATCAGGCGGCGGCGCGCATTTTCGTCGGCGCATCCCGGCGCTGGCGGAAGGTCGAAGCCAGGCCGTTCAGGGCAGCGGCCTGCTCCGACAGACCGTACACGGCAGCGGCCGTCTCCTCGACGATGGCGGCATTCTGCTGCGTGGCGCCGTCCATCTGGTTGATCGCCGCATTGATCTCCGTAAGTCCCGAGGATTGCTCCCGGGCGGAATCGGCGATCGTCGTTGCCAGCTGAGAGATATGCGAGAGGTGGCCGATGATATCGCCCAGCGCCTTGCCGGAATCGCTGACCAAGGCCACGCCGCGCTCGACCTGCGTGCCCGAATTGACGATCAGCGTCTTGATCTCCTTCGCCGCCTTCGCGGAACGCTGGGCGAGTTCGCGCACTTCCTGGGCAACGACTGCAAAGCCGCGACCGGCCTCGCCCGCGCGCGCCGCCTCGACGCCGGCGTTCAAGGCAAGAAGATTGGTCTGGAAGGCGATCTCGTCGATCACGCCGATGATCTGGTTGATCGCCTTCGAGGACTGGGCGATCTCATCGATCGCCGCGACCGTCTGGTTGGAGATCTTCTCCGATTCCTCGGCGTCGCGCTTGGCCTTGGCCGAGAAGCTGGCGGCCGTGGCGGCGCTCTCGGCGGTGCTCTTGACGGCTGCTGTCATCTGGTTGAGGGCAGCCGCGGTCTCCTCGACACTGGCGGCCTGCTTTTCGGTGCGGCGCGCCGTATCGTCGGTGGCGCGGCTGAGTTCGGCGGTGGTGGCGCGGATCGCTTCGGCGTTCACGGCGAGCTTGCCGAGAACGCCGGCCAGCTGATCGACCGTGCCGTTGAAGTCCTGGCGCAGGCCTTCATATTCATCCGGGAAGCGCTTTTCGAGAAGACAGTCGAGATCGCCCGCGGCAAGCTTTCTGAGAGACGATGCAAGGGTACGCACGACATCCGCCTGCTCGGCGGCCTTGGCTTCGTCGCGCTTGCGGGCTTCGGCTTCCTGGCGGCGCATCTTCACGACATCGCGAATGTCCTGCCAGAAGACGACCTGCGCGTTGCGGCCGGCGATATTGGCCTGGAGGATCGTCGCCAGAACCGGCAGCGGCGTGCCATCAAGGCGCTGATGATCCCATTCAAAACGCGCCATGCCGTTTTTCTTGATCTCGGCGAAAATGGCGACGGCGGCTTCGCTGGTCGGGCGGCCATCCGATTGCACTGACGGTGAAAGCTTGGCCGGGTGGATGCCGATGATCTTGTCCCGCGGCAAGTCGAGCATCACCTCCATCGCGTGGTTGCAATCGACGATGTGCTCATCCTCCAGTACGTAATACGCATCCGGCGAGCGCATGAAGATGAAATCGGAGATTTCCTGCCTGAACGACAATGCACTTTTAAATAGTTTCACAGCATAACCCTCGTTTTGGCGCGAGAATTGATGCGGTACGTTAAATTGTAGTAAATTTTTACTTTCGCAAATTCACCCGCCAAAAAGCATAAATTCATACTATTGGAGACGGCGTTCCCGCAGCCTCAACGGCGCATGAAAGCTTCAAATGCGGCGCGGGCTTCAGCACTTTGCAGGCGGGCGGCGAAGTGGCGGGCTTCCTCGTCGATGCGGGCGATGATCTCTTCGCGGCCGCCGCGGATGAGATCGCGCGAGAGGCGTAGCGCCTCGGGCGGCTTGGCGGCGAGCTTTGCGGCGAGGCTGAGCGTTGCCGCCTCGACCTGATGCGGCTCCACGACTTTGAAGACCAGGCCGGCATCTTTCGCCTCTTCGCCGGAGAAGGGTTCGCCGGCGGCGAGCATGGCGAAAGCGCGCTGGGCGCCCATGATGCGCGGGGCAAGCAGGCTGGAGGCGGCTTCTGGCACAAGGGCCAGATCGACGAAGGGGGTGCGGAACTGGCTGCGGGCGGAAGCGACCGTCAGGTCGCAATGGAGATGCATCGTGGTGCCGATGCCGATCGCCAGGCCATCGACGCCCGAGACGATGGGCTTTGCCGAGCGCACCAGCGCGTAGAGGAAATCGACGACCTCACGCGGCATGCCGCCGCCCATCGCCACAGCCAGGAAGTCGCCGAGATCGTTGCCAGCGGAAAAGCAGCCCTCGGTGCCGAGAAAGGCGGTGGCGCGGATGTCGGGGTTGCCATCAGCCGCGGTCAGCGCCTCGGTCATCGCCTGATACATGGCGCGGGTGATGGCGTTCTTCTTGTCCGGGCGGTTGAAGCGGATGATCTGGACGCCGGGATGAGCCTCGGGGCGCTCGACGAGAATGTGGTCGGTCATATCGGTTCCTCAGGCGAGAATGGATTTGGCAGCGGCAAGGCTGGCGGCGCCGTTGACGACAGTATCCTTAAGCGACGTGGTTTCGGCCAGCAGGTTTTCGGCGGCGAAGCGGCAGAGCGCGATGCGATCGGCGGCCTTGCCATCATCCGCATCCGCGAGCGCGCCCTTGGCGAGATAGCAGCCGGTCAGCGTCAGGCCGAAGAGGCGCTGATAGGGCGTGGCGCCGGAAAGCGCGTCGGCCAGGTTGCCGGCCGACAGTTGCGCCAGGAGCCAGTCGGTCGCTTCCTGGAGATCGGTGATTGCGGCGTTCAGGCGGTTTGCGGTGGCGCCGAAGTTTTCGGCGTTGGATGCACCGACGCGGTCGGCGATCGCCTGTAGCTCGGCGATCAGGCTTTTCACCTCGCCGCCATCGGATAGCGGCAGCTTGCGGGTGACGAGATCGATCGCCTGGATGCCGTTGGTGCCTTCGTAGATCGGGGCAATGCGGGCGTCCCTGAGATAACGCGCGGCGCCGGTTTCCTCGATGAAGCCCATGCCGCCATGCACCTGGATGCCGAGCGAGGCGACATCGACGCCGATATCGGTGGCGAAGGATTTGGCAACAGGGGTCAGCAGGGCGGCACGCTCCTGCCAGTGTTTTTTGTCATCGCCGGCACGGTGCGCCATATCGGTGGCGTGGGCGCAGCTATAGGCGATGGCGCGCGCGCCCTGGGTCAGCGCCTTCATCGTCAGCAGCATTCTGATGACGTCGGGATGCTCGATGATCGGGCTCATGCCTCCCGTTTGGCCAGATCCCGTCCAGCCGGGCGCCTTGCCCTGCGTGCGCTCGCGGGCATAGGCGATGGCCTTCTGCGTCGCTGCCTCGGCAATCGCGACGCCCTGCATGCCGACGGCAAGGCGGGCGTTGTTCATCATCGTGAACATGCAGGCGAGACCCTTGTTTTCCTCGCCGACCAGCCAGCCGATAGCGCCCTTTTCTTCCCCGAAACGGCCGTCGCCATAGATCATCGTGCAGGTGGGCGAGCCGTGGATGCCGAGCTTGTGCTCCAGCGCGTGGCAGAAGAGATCGTTGCGAGCGCCGAGCGAACCATCGTCGTTGACGAGGAATTTCGGCACGAGAAACAGCGAGATGCCGCGCGTACCATCAGGCGCATCCGGCAGGCGGGCGAGCACAAGGTGGATGACGTTGTCGGCGGCGTCGTGTTCGCCCCAGGTGATGAAGATCTTCTGGCCAAAGATACGGTAGCTGCCATCGTCGCGGCGCTCGGCGCGGGCCTTGAGCACGCCGAGATCGGAACCGGCATGCGGTTCCGTCAGGTTCATCGTGCCGGTCCATTCGCCGGAGACGAGTTTCGGAAGATAGGTCTGTTTCAGCGCGTCGCTGCCGTGGGCAGTGATGGCTTCGACGGCGCCCATGGTGAGCGTCGGGCAGAGCGCGAAGGCCATGGAGCCGGAGTTCCACATTTCGAGTGCCGCGACATTCAGCATGTGCGGCAGCGCCTGGCCGCCGAAGTCTTCCGATGCCGTTAGGCCGTTCCACCCGCCTGATATCCAGTTGCGGTAGAGATCGCGCCAGCCATCCGGCGTCGTCACCTTCCCATCCGATATGCGCGCGCCCTGACGATCACCGATCTCGGCCAACGGCGCGATCTCGTCGGATGCGAAGCGGCCGGCTTCATGAAGGATCGCATCGACCAGATCCTCGCCGAGATCGCCAAGCAGGCCGTCGTCGATCGCATGCGCGAGACCGGCCACGTGCTTCAGGGTGAATGCGATCTCCTCGACGGGCGCCTTGTACATGCTGTTCTCCTCGTAAGCCTGATGGCGCGGGGTAGCTCTCCCCTACCCGCTGCCTCCGACGGCAGAGCTAATTGATTTTTACGTAAACGTCAATTTCAAACTTCCGACTGTCATTGTCATGAAACTGTGGCGTCGCCGTCATAGGGAGGCATCGCTTGAAAGGGTCTTGCCATCGGGTGCGGCGCCATGCTCATGCTCTCCTATGAGCTGCCGATCCGGTGCTGCTGGTCACAGAGACCCAGATGCCAGCGTGGAGCGCACCGCCAATGCAAGAGGACCGGCAAAGAATGGATACACTGCCTGTGAGCATGCCGGGTTTCGTCTGGGGTTATCGTTTCCCTGAAGGCGGCGGCAAGCCGACGCGGCTCTCCAACAACGCGCTGCCGGCGGACCTCACCGCCGATGGCGGCTTCTACTGGCTGCACCTCAACCTCGCCGACGCCCGCGTGCCTGCGCTTATCGATGCGCTGTCCGGGCTGACCGACGATGCCAAGGCGGCGCTCACCACCCATGACACGCATTCGGCCATCACCGTCGACGAGCAGATGCTCTACGGCACGCTGGTCGATTGCCAGCGCGAATTCGACCACGAGACCGCCGATCTCGGCTGGCTGCACTTTGCGATCTCCGACCGCTTCATCATTACCACCCGGCTGCAGCCGTTGCGCAGCGTCGAACGGGCGCGGCTATTGATGGAGAAGAACCCGGCGAAATTCACCCGGCCGGTCGATCTGTTCGAGCTGCTGGTCACCGAATTCCAGCGCACGCTGATCTCGATCGTGATGGACCTGACCGAAGAGCTTAATATCATCGAGGACTTCGTCTACGACACCGCGCCGCGCGACGAGCGGCGGCGGCTGGCGCCGGTCCGGCGCACGGTCGTGCGCATCCACCGGCACCTGAGGACCGTCCTCGGCCTGATGCGCCGGGCGGCGGCTTCCGATGACGACGAGATGCCCTTCGGCTTCGAGGATGTGGCCGGGCGGCTGACGGCGCGGCTGGAGACGGTCGACCACGACATCTACGCGCTGCAGGACCGGGCGCGGCTGCTGCACGAAGAAATCGATTCCAAGCTCTCGTCGGAGACCAACCGGCACCTCTACATCCTGTCGATCATGACCGCCTTCCTGCTGCCGCCGACGCTGGTCACCGGCTTCTTCGGCATGAACACGGCCAACCTGCCGTTCACGCAGGGGTCGACGGGGACGGAGTACGCGATCGGGATGATCATCGCGTCGATCGCGCTCGCGTGGTGGCTGTTGAAGCGGGTGAATATTCTTTGACGGATAAAAACAAAAATCCCCTTCGGCAGCGAACCGAAGGGGATTTTTCACGTCAACTAGGCCGACAGATCAATAAGGCGAAACGCACTGCTGGCGCGGGCCGTTATACGGCTGGAAGGTGTTGTCGTAGGCACGATACGAGCGGTAGCGCTGCTGGCACCAAGCGACATGGCTCGATCCGGCCGGGGCGACGTAGCGCGGTGCCGGTGCATAGCGCGGCTGGCTGGCGATTGCGCCGCCGATGATGGCGCCGGCGCCGAAGGCGGCGAGCGGGTACCAGTAGCCGTTATAGTGACGATACCCGGGACGTGCATAGGTGTAGCCGCGATATCCGCCGTACCAGCCGGGACGATAGGCCGGGCGGTAGGGACGATAACCGGGATAGTAGCCACCCGGGCGGCCATAATAGCCCGGACGCGGTCCGCAGCGGCCGTAACGGCAATACTGCACGTTTTGAACATCAGCCGATTTTTCCACCTGCGGCGCGGCAGGCATCTGCACGGCCTGCGACGGCGCGACGCTTGTGACCAGCATCAATGAGGAAATGGCCGCGACGACGAGTTGCTTGAACGACCTGGGCATGAACACTCCAATCTCAGCGTAAATTAATCCGTGGTGTAACGCATTGATGGGGAAAATGTTCCTAAGCGCATCTTTTTTCGCGACCGGTCACGGTTTTTTGTTTATTCGTAAAATCTGATAAATAGTCCATTAACCAGTTTTCATCACTCTCGTTACATGAAGCAACGGCATGGAAGAGCCACTCTCCGTATTCTGCTTCTGGCGATCACGGCCGGACTGTCTCATTACGCCACGGCCGCCGACACACTCCCCTGGAAAAAGACGGATAACGCGCTCGTCGTCGATGGTTACGAGCTGAACACGATCGACTGGGAAGCGCTGACCTCCGATAAGCGGATCGCCGGCTTCATCTCCAAGGCGTCTGACGGGCTGCCCGAGAGCTTTTCGTGCGATGGCGACCATGCCGGGGACACGGTGGGCCATTGCAAGACGATGTGGCGCAAATACGCGGTCAGCCGCGAGCTGTTCCAGACAAGGCGGCTGGTGGCGCGCGCGGCGGGGCTTTTGTGGGGCGCCTATCACCTCGCCCGCCCGGGAAACCCGATCGACCAGGCCAACCACTTTCTCGACTATGCGGCACCCAAGCCGGACGAGATGATGATCCTCGATCTGGAGGGTATCGATCCCCAAAAGTTCATGTCGCTCGAGGATGCGCAGATCTTCGTAGGCCATATCAGGACGCGGACCGGGCGCTATCCGGTGCTCTACACCAACCACGATACCGCCCGCTACATCGCCGCCTATCGCAACGACTATCCGGTGCTGGCGCGGCTGCCGATCTGGTATGCGCGCTACAAGCCCGATGTCAAAGGCGTGTTCCCGATGGGCAATTGGGACAATTACCTGCTCTGGCAGTTCTCGGCCGGCGCCAATTGCAGCAAGAGGCGCTGCCCCTATCGGGTGCCCGGCACGCTGACCGATATCGACGTCAATGTCGCCGCCATGGACAAGGCCGACCTTGCGAAGATTTGGGCGCAGGGCAACCTTCTGCCGGCGCGCGAGCCGGATCCGCCGCTGATCCTCGCCAAGATCGAGATGGAACCGCGCCAACCGCTGCCGCCACCGGTCGTGGCCGCAACGCCGGGTCTGCCACCGATCGCGCAATTGCCCGCCGCCACACAGCTGCCGACAGCGGCGGCGGGGGTGACGGTGGCCGCGCGGGATGGGCTCGTGACCTCATCGGTGCCGCCGCGCGAAATCAACGCGCTGAATTATCAGGATTTCTGAACGCCCAAACGAAAACGGCCCCGGCTTCGGTGAAGCGCGGGGCCGTATTCTCTTGCGAGGCTAGCGTCAGGCGACGACAGAGAGCTTGGCCTGATCGCCCTGCAGGCGGTTGGTCATGAACAGCGCGTACCATTCGAGGAACTGCATGACGCCGCCCTCGTGCAGCATCGAGTACGGGCCGGGCTCATAGGCCGGCGAGTGGATGCCGAAGGCGTTTTCCTCAACGATGCGGCGATCCTGGTCGTTGGTCTCGGTCCAGACGTGGGTCAGTTCCTCGAGATTGTAATCGACACCTTCGACGGCATCCTTGTGGACCAGCCACTTGGTGGTCACGGCCGTCTCGTTGGCGCTGAGCGGCAGGACGCGGAAGGAGATGGCGTGGTCGCCGAGGATGTGGTTCCAGGTCGTCGGGTAGTGGAAGAGCAGCATGGTGCCGATCCGGTCGATCGTCACGTCATCCGACAGCGGACGGGCGACGGCGCGCTTGCCGGACATGGTGTAGCTCTCGGCATCCTCGATCAGCGGCATGCGGGCGGCGCGGAACTGGCCATCGGGCGAGATCTGGAACTTGCTGGGCAGGCCTGCGGCCTCGCAGCGCGCCCAGTGGCCCGCGATCTCCGGATCATCGGCGCCGCCATCGGTGCCGGTGACGCTCGGGGCTTCCGGATAGGTGCGGCAGAGCTCGGGATGGTTGGCGGCGCAGTGATAGCACTCGCGGTTGTTTTCCCAGACGAGCTTCCAGTTGCCCTTTTCGATGATGGTGCTCTGGAAGGCGACCTTGGCGTCCTTCAGGTGATGCGGCATCATGTAGGGGGCGACCATGTCGCGGACCGGCTGGAAGTCCGGCGCCTTGTCGGCAAGGCAGATGAAGATATAGCCGCCGAAGCTTTCGCAATGAACCGGCTTCAGGCCGAAGCCCGACTTGTCGAAATCGTCGCCCATGTGGCGGGCGAAGGCGAGCTTGCCGTCGAGATCGTAAGCCCACTGGTGGTAGGGACAGACAAGACGGACCGACGAGCCATGATCCTTGGTGCAGACGCGCGAGCCGCGATGGCGACAGCTGTTGTGGAAGGCGCGGATGACATTGTCGCGACCGCGAACGATGACGACGGGATACTGGCCGATCTGCACCGTGAAATAGGCGCCAGCCTTCGGCAGCTCGCAATCATGGCCCATGAACAGCCAGTCGCGATAATAGATCATCTCCATATCGAGCTTGAAGTAATCCTCGTCGATATAGAAGGGTTGCTCGAGGCTGAAGCCCTCGCGGCGGTTCTTGAGCTGCCGTAAAACGTTGCTGCGAATATCCATCTCATATCCTCGTCTATTCGGGCTGCCACATATCGGATGGCGAAAGCCGCGGGAAGCGCTCGCCCCCTCTCCCGAAGGAGATATTGCCTATGTCATACATTTAACCACTGCCCACGCCGCCCGCGTGGCTGCAAAGCGACATCGGCTTCGAAAATGACGACAGTTGCATTCGGGCAGTAGCGGCACGACAGAAAACGGGCATTTCCGCGTCGCTTCAAACAAATAGGATTATTTGCGACTTTGTCGAAATTACCAGAGATCAAGGAAGGCGAGAGCAGCCTTGCCAGCGATATTCTGTTTGCGACAGAGCTTGTGGCAGTTTGTAGCAGCCGCGACCGCACCCGGCCCAATTTAACATCGCATTAAGCATGATTGCCTATCCTTCGGCCAAAGAGACAGGCAGCCGGATCCGAGACCATGGCGAAACTTCGTTACTTCGACGCCAGAGCAAGCGTCGACCAGCCCGCCGCGCCGGTCGCGCCGCATTCCGAATTCCTGCGCACGGGCAAGATCACCCGCCACCAGTCACATTGGCTGGCCGCCGAGCGGCGCTATCTCACCCACGACGAAGTTGCCGAGAAGACCGGCCGCAAGCTGCAGACCGCCGGCGAGAAGACGCACCAGCATATCAACGGCTTTCACCGCTCCATCCAGTTTCCGAAGATGGTGTTTCACCGCACGCTGGAAGACAGCCCGCATCTCGGCTACTGCCATGTGACCGCGGCGCGCACCAAGTTCGCGCAATATGACGCGGTCAGCTGGGCCTTCTACATCGCCAATTTCTATGCCGATATCGGCGACAACGACAATGTCTTCGAGAAGATCGACGTGCGTTACTCGCGCATGTACTTCGCCGTCGCCATCCGGCCCGGCGAGCATACGCCGGAGAAGATGACGATCGACCGCAATATCCGCGGCAACGGGCTTTTGTTTCGCACAGACGATCCGCAGGTCGCGATCAAGAACGTGCTGCTGCTCGGCGCGCGTAACGAACAGCTCCGCGAGATCATTCGTCAACTCTGATCGGGATCATTCGCCAGCTTTAAGGCCATTCGCCAGCTCTGATATTGATCGCGGGGCCGCAAGGGCATAAGGACTGCCGGACAGACTATCCGGGCGGCATATGGCAGAGATCATCGACATCACCGAGAACAGGCAGCAGGCGATCGACGCCGCTTGCAAGGTGCTGGGCGAAGGCTTGCCGATCGCCATTCCAACCGAGACGGTCTACGGCCTTGCCGCCGACGCCACCAATCCGGCCGCCATCGCCCGCATCTACGAGACCAAGGGCCGGCCGCAGTTCAATCCGCTGATCTGCCATATGGCGGATCTCGAAATGGCGGAGACCTATGCCGATTTCGATCCGCTGTCGCGGGCGCTGGCGGAAGCCTTCTGGCCCGGTCCACTGACGATCGTCGTGCCGCTGAAGGCTACGAGCGGCATTCATGCGCTGGCGACGGCCGGGCTCGACACCGTCGGTATCCGGGTGCCGAAGGGATTTGCCGGCGAACTCATCCGCGCCTTCGGCCATCCGCTGGCGGCGCCGAGCGCCAACACCTCGGGCAAGATCAGCGCCACCAGCGCCGACCATGTGCAGGCCGATCTCGGAAATAAGATCAAGCTGATCCTCGATGCGGGGGCGAGCGATGTCGGCGTGGAATCCACCATCGTCAAGGTGGAGGATGGGAAGCTGAGGCTGCTGCGGCCGGGCGGGCTGCCGGCCGAGGAGATAGAACGCGTCGCCGGCGTGAAGCTGGTGCGACCGAAAGTGGCGTCCGCCGCGATCGAGGCGCCGGGCATGATGGCCTCGCACTATGCGCCGGGTGCAGCCGTGCGGCTCGATGCCATTGATGTCAGGGATGGCGAGGCGTTCATCGCCTTCGGCCCCTCGCCTGTTGCAAATGCGGATAGAGCAAAGGTCGTGCTCAATCTCAGCGAGAGCGGCGATCTTGGCGAAGCGGCCACCAATCTTTTCGACTACATGAAGCGCGCCGATGCTAGCGGCGCTTCCACGATCGCATTCACCGCCATTCCCGACGAGGGTCTCGGCGAAGCCATCAACGACCGGCTGCGGCGTGCCGCGGCCCCACGGGAATAATAGAGGATAAAGCCCGATGAGCAGCGTTTCACCTGAGCTACTCGACCGTTTCGCAGCCATCGTCGGCGACAAGTACGCTCTGCGCGGCGAGGCCGATCTGGCGCCACACCTGATCGAGAACCGTGGCCTCTATCACGGCTCCTCGCCGATGCTTCTGAAGCCCGCCAACGTTGAGGAAGTTTCAGCGATCCTCAAGCTCGCCAGCGAGACCGGCACAGCAGTGGTGCCGCAGACGGGCAATACCGGACTTGTCGGCGGGCAGACGCCGCGCGAGGGCAAGTCAGACATCATCCTGTCGCTGGAGCGGATGAACAAGATCCGCGACGTCGATCCCGTCGCCAACGTTCTCGTGGCCGATGGCGGCGCGATCCTTGCCGACGTGCAGAAAGCGGCCGAGGCGCATGGGCGGCTGTTTCCGCTGTCGCTCGGCTCTGAAGGCTCCTGCCGCATCGGCGGCAATCTCTCGACGAATGCCGGGGGCACCGCCGTGCTTGCCTATGGCAACATGCGCCAGCTCTGCCTCGGGCTCGAAGTCGTACTTCCGACCGGCGAGATCTGGGACGGGCTGCGCCGCCTGAAGAAGGACAATACCGGCTACGACCTGCGCGATCTCTTCATCGGCGCCGAGGGAACGCTGGGTGTCATCACCGGGGCAGTGCTGAAGCTTTTCCCACAGCCGCTCGGCAAGCAGGTGGCCTTCGCCGGACTGAACTCGGTCGAGGACGCGCTATCGCTGTTCAACCTCGCTTCCAGCCTGTGCGGCACATCGCTGACCGGCTTCGAGCTGATGCCGCGCTTTGGCGTTGAGATCACCGCCCGCAATATCGAGGGCGTGCGTGATCCGCTGGAGAGCGAACATGCCTGGTATGTGCTGATCGACATCTCGACCTCGGATTCGGCCGAGACCGCCGAGCGGATGATGACGGCGCTGCTCGAGCAGGGTTTCGAGGCCGGTCTGGTGCAGGACGCGGCCATCGCCTCCTCCGTCGCGCAGCAGACGGCGCTCTGGCACATGCGCGAGAGCATGTCGGAAGCGCAGAAGCCTGAGGGCGGATCGATCAAGCATGACGTGTCGGTGCCGGTCTCGACCGTGCCTCAGTTCATGCACGAGGCCGAGCAGGCGGTGATGGCGGCCATGCCCGGCGCACGCATCTGCGCCTTCGGCCACATGGGCGACGGCAACATCCACTACAATATCTCGCAGCCCGTGGGCGCCGACAAGCAGGCGTTTCTCGAGCGCTGGCACGAGATGAACGTGATCGTGCATGGGCTGGTGCTTGCGCATGGCGGCTCGATTTCGGCGGAGCACGGCATCGGCCAGCTGAAGCGCGACGAGCTTGCCGCGATTCGTCCCGCGATCGAGATCGACCTGATGCGTCGCATCAAGAAGGCCTTCGATCCTGAAGGCATCATGAACCCCGGCAAGGTCGTGAACATCGACTGACGAGAAAAGCGGCCGGATGGCCGCTTCTCACCTCACCGTAACGACAGTGCTTAACGCCTGCTGTTGCTGTTGATGCTCGCCGCGTTCGAGGCGTAGGAACTCATGATTGTCAGCGCCGGCGATGTCTGCGTGTTGTTCTTCAGATCGTACATGGCGGTGAACCGGCGCATCAGCTTGTCGACCTTTTCCGGGTCCTGGAAATCGCTGACGTCGATGAACTTCTTCAAGAGCGTGGCCTGCTTGTCGACATCCATGTTCGACATGCTCGTCGGCAGGCTGTAAGCGGTGGTGATGACCTGGAACAGCGCCTGATCGCCGATCAGCGAGTAGATGGACGTTATGCTCGGCGCCTTGCGGGCGAAGTAAAGCGCGAGGCGCACGCCGTCATTGCTCTCGCCCTGTTGGGTTTCGAGCGTCATCTGCAGGTAGCCCTGCTGGGTCCGCTCCTCGGCGCCGACGTTCTGGATGGCACCGATCTTCGAACGGGTCAGGTTGCCTGATGTGTCGAAATTGAAGTCCGCGACGATTTCCTTGAACTTCGTCGGCGCCGTCTTGTTCAGATAGCTGTTGGCGTCCGTCGTATCCGAGGTGAATATCTTCTTCAGGGTCGCCTTGTCGTAGTCCTTCGGCTCCAGGCCATTTGCCTTCAGAACGAAATCGGTCAGCGTGCTGTCATCGAGGAAATCGTCAAGCGACTTCACGGTGACGATCTTCTTGGCGAAATCATCGACCTCGGTGGTAGCGTCCTTGGATGCCTTGTCTCTCAAGGGACCCGATGCCATGCCGAGCGTGGCAAGCGACTTGTAGGTCGTGCCATATTTCGCAAGCACGGCCGTCGATACAGCCTGCACTTCCGAGGTGGCCTTGCCGTCCGTGTCGAAATTGAACGCGCGCACCATGTTGGTTATGCGTTCATCCTTCAGCGAGGCGACGTAGCCCTTGGGGTCGTAGGGATCGCTCTGCAGCAGCGTGCGCATCATGCTGCGCGGCACGTCCTGCTCCGTCAGCCCGTAGGAGCGAAGCGCCATCTGGTAGAGATCGGGAAGACTATCATTGCTGCGGTCGGTATCGGCCGTGAGGTTTGTCCTCAGGAAATCGGTGACATTGGTGACCTTGTCATCGGCCATCCGTGCCTTGTAGTTGGCAACGGAGCTGTCGATCTCGGCCTGCTGTTCATCGGCGTAATGCGCCGAATAGAGCGTATCGACGCTCGTCGTCTGCTGGGTGCTCTGCGGACCCGACATTGCGGCGGCGGAGCCGTCGGCGGCGAAATTGAAGGCCTCTTTGACGTTGCTGAAACCGCTTGAGGCGGCGAAGCTCGGGTCGGTCAGGATACTCTTCAGATCGGCATCGCTGATCGTCGATGGCAGCGAATAGGTGCTCTTGATGAAGCTTGTGAGCTTCGTGTCCGCAATCAGGTCGTCGACATTGGAAAGCGTGCTGATCTTGCTGCGGTAATAGTTGAGATTGTCGTTCGCGCTATAGCCCGCAAGGCGCGTCTGGCTGATGGTCTGCGCGCCGTCAGACGTCACGCTGCCGTCGGCCTGGAAGTTGAAGGCGTCATGTACGTCCTGAAGGCCGAGCAGGCCGGCGTAGCTGGAATCGGTCAGAACGCTTCTCAAATCCGCGTCGCTCAGGCTCTGCGAAATGCCATAGGCATCCTTGATGTAGGATGTCATCTTGGTATCGGCGATCAATTCATCGACCGTCGTGATGTCGGCGATCTTGGTTGCGTAAGCGCTCGAAATGTTGTTGGCAGCCGTTGCCGTCGCGCCGATCTGGGCCGATGTCTGCGCGGCGTATCCCGCCTTCGTCGTGTCGACGGTGCCATCGCTGTTGAAATTGAAGGCGGCGGTGATCGCGTCAAATCCCAGCATGCTGGCATAGCTGGAATCGGTCAGCACCCGCTTCAGGCCGGCATCGCTGAAATCGGCGCCGGTGCCATAGGCGGCCTTGATGTAGGAGGTCAGGCGCTTGTCGGATATCAGCTGATCGACACTTGTGATCGAGCCGATATTGGCGTCGTAATAGGCCTTGTTGTACTCCGCCGCCTTGGTCGTGACGATCGAGGGGACGGTGAGATTGTACTGCTCGATGACCGCGTTCTTCTGATCGGCGGTCTGCGCCGTGCCGTTGACCGTACCATCGGCGTTGAAGCTGAACTGGGCGGCAAGCGCCTTGTACTTGGCGTTGCCGGTGGCGTTGACGAAGCTATCTGGATCGTTGACGTCGCTGGTCAGCACCTTACTGAGATAGTCATTGGAGACGTAGGTCGGATCGATGCCGAAAGCGCTGAGCACATAGGTGCGAAGGCGAGCATTCGACGTTAAGCCGGTGACGCTCTGTACCCTGTCGATCGCTGTGCTGTAATAGTTCGATTCCGTGGCAGCGTTGGCGCCTTCATCCGCATAGGACTGGGTGTAGAGCCCCAGCATGTCGGTTTCTTGGGCATCGCTTTGCGGGTCCGTCGCCGTCGTGCCGAAATTGAAGGCGGAGGCAAACTCCTTGTAGCGGCTGTCCGACAGCTTGTTGGCGAAGCTGTTGGCGTCCGTCAGGTCGCTCTCCAGAACCTTCTTCATAAAGGCCTTGGCGTAGGTCATATCCTCAAGGCCATAGGCCTTCATCGCATAGCTGTAGAGCTTATAATTGCCGAGGAAATCATCTACATCTTTGACTTTGTTGATGTTTTCTTCGTAATACTGGGCTTCGCGCTTCACCGTCGTCTGCGAAGCGACGCGGTCAAGGCTCTTCTGCATGTCGCCCGACAATATCGTATAGGCCATCGAAGCGGAGATCATGAGCGTTCTATTCCGGCAAAGTCTTGAATGAATGACAGACGGTTTCCGCTCCATTTTGCTATGAAAAGCTTACCCGAGACTTACCCGCGGGATGTCGCGACCTGGCACAGCCGGTCGTTCACCTCTCGGAAACCCTGCCACGTTTGGTTTTGATAACCATCCAGGGAGGCAAGGTCTTCTTAACCGCGATTTTTAAGCTGTCTCGAACAGCCGGCGCCTATTGTCAGCCACAGAGGACGAAAAGTCCCGAGGAGAAGACCGGAAACCGGCTCTCAGGTAAGACAAGGGTGAGAATGAACATGAACAATACGGTTATGAAGCCCGCATGGGCCGGAGCGACACTTCGTCTTGATCCGTCGCGCTTTCCGCAGCAGGTGAGCTACGCCATCCACGACTCCACAACCGACGTCAGCATAACGATCGACGAACGCGGCGCCATCCTGCGCAAGATCCTGCCTTCCAGCGGCCTGCCGCTCTCCATCGCGCTGCCGAAGCGCGCCTTCAAGGGCGTCGCCGCCCGCGCCATCGACCATGGCAATGGCGAAGTGACCGTCACGCTCGAACTGCATCACGAAGATCCCGATCTCTGCGTGCCGCTTCTGGTCGCGCATGATCTCGCCGACATCGCCGCCGACTGGCGCGGCTGGTCGGAAACCTTCCGTATTCCCATGCTGATGGTCGAGGCCGACGGCATCGCCCGTCCGCTGGAAGAACATCTCGGCGAACTGCGCACCAGCCACCTGAAGCCGCGCCGCCGCCACTCCTACTTCGCCAACCGCCGCCCACGCTTCCTCGTGCGCCGCTCGACCGGCACGCTCGGCGTCGCCATGAAGATCGAAGGCAAGGAAATCATCGCCCGCAGCTGAGGGCTGATGCAAAAGATCAAACGGAAAGACCCGGCCGGCGTGCCGGGTTTTTCGTTTTTGAGCCTCGGTTGACAAATGGCCGGCTGGCCATAAGCTGCGTGCATAGCTTTGAGATCGCAACCGTCTTTCGGAGATGAGCGTCATGCCGGTGGCAACAAAGTGCATGAGACGGCTCCCGCTGGCGATTATCGCCCTTTCACTTTCAGCCCTGACGGCAAGTGCCGCCACTCTCGACGGCATCATCGAGCGCGGGACCGTGCGTATCGGCTATATCGATGACGAAGCTCCCTTCTCCGCGGCCAAGGCCGGGGCAGAGCCGACAGGTTATGCGATCGACCTCTGCAACAAGATCGCCGACGACATCGAGCATCAGGTGCCGGAGCTGAAACGCGAATACGTCCAGAAGACGCTCGCCAATGGCTTCGATGCGGTGAAGGATGGTGAGGTCGATCTGCTGTGCGGCGCGATCACCGTCAATCTCGAGCGACGGGAGATCGTCGACTTCTCGCAGCCGATCTTCCTGACAGGGGCAAGCGCGTTGCTTCGCAAGGATTCGCCCGACTACCTGCAATCGTTCTTTTTCGACAAACCGGCCGTAAGCGCCGTCAGCCAGCGGGCCGCGTCGGCAAGCGTTATCGGCGCGCGGGCGAACTCGACGACGGGGGCGGCGCTGCACGAGGCCATGAAGGGACAGGCATCGACGACGACGATTGCCGATTTCAAAACACATGAAGAGGGGCTAAAGGCGCTGGAGGATCGCAAGATCGACGCCTATATCGGCGATCAGGTGCTGCTGACCAGCCTTGCCACCCGGGCCCGCGATCCATCCTTACTCGAAGTCGGCAATCGGCTGTTCACGCATGAGCCCTACGCGATCGCCCTGCCCCGAAACGATGCCGATTTTAGGCTGCTCGCCGATCGCGCCCTGACGGATTTCTATCTGTCGGACGATTTCCTCACGGTGCTCGACACCTATTTCGGGGCCGATGCGCCAATGCTGCACACGCAGATCATCATGCAGCACGTTCCGTAGAGACTGTCCGCCCTATGGCAGCACGAACAGCAGCGACAGGAACAGACCGGCGAAGATGATCATGCCGACACGGTTGTTCGATTTGAACAGCGCCAGGCACTGGTCGGCATCGTTGATATCGAGCGTGACGATCTGCCAGGCGAACATGCCGGCTGCGACCAACAAGCCGAGATAGGCGATGATGCCTACGCCCGCGAGCAGGAAGGCTGCGAAGGTGAGGATCAGCATCAGGCCATAGAGACCGACCAGCCATTGCTTGGTGTTGTCGCCGAACAGACGCGCGGTCGAGCGGACGCCGATCAGTTCGTCGTCTTCCTTGTCCTGGTGGGCGTAGATGGTGTCGTAACCGATCGTCCAGACGACAGCGCCGATATAGAGCAGCACCGGCGCCAGCGACAGACTACCAAAGATCGCGGCCCAGCCCATCAGCGCGCCCCAGGAGAAGGCAAGCCCGAGGAAGAACTGCGGCCAGTCGGTGAAGCGCTTGGCGAAGGGATAGAGCGCGACGATGCCAAGCGACGCGACGCCGAGGATGACGGAGAACCAGTTGAGCTGCAGAACGACGACCAGGCCGACCAGCGCCTGTAGCAGGATGAAGATCTTCGCCTGCGTGCGGGTGACGCGGCCAGACGGCAGCGGGCGCGAGCGGGTGCGCGCGACTTCCATGTCGATCTTGTGATCGACGAGATCGTTATAGGTGCAGCCGGCGCCGCGCATGGCGACGGAGCCGATGAAATAGAGCAGCAGATGCCAGATCAGCTGACCGCCGGAAAAGAGGCCGACATGGACAGCCGCATTGGCCGCCATCGCCGCCGACCAGAAGCACGGCCACAACAAAAGCTGCCAGCCGATCGGCCGATCCCAGCGCGCCAGCTGCGCATAGGGCCAGAGCCATGGCGGCAGCACCCGGTAAACCCAGTTGTTGGACGGCGCATCCGCAACGCGCCCGTTGATTCCGTCGATCTGTTGCATGCGGTCATCTAGCGACGTGGGGGATGTGGGGTCAAGCGGGATGGTGGGGCTTACGCCGCACCCTACCCATTCCATCGCCGGATCACCGGCTCGCCGAGATCATGCTCATACCCGAGCACGCTGACGCTTGTCGTATCCAGCACGAAATGCGCTCCGCCTTCCGGCGGCAATCCCACCCAGCGAGCCGCCAGCACCCGCAGGAAGTGGGAGCTTGAGAAGATCAGGATAGGGGCGTTGACCGCGCGGATCGCGGCGATGATGCGGTCGGCGCGGGTGCCGACGTCAGTGGCGGTCTCGCCATCGGGGCAGCCGTCTCGGAAGAGTTGCCAGCCGGGGCGTTGAGCCAGGATTTCCTTGGTCTTGACGCCCTCGTAGGCGCCGTAGTCCCATTCGGCGAGGTCGTCCTTGACGACCATCCGCTCGCCGAAGCCGGCAAGGCGGCAGGTGTTGCGGGCGCGCTCAGACGGGCTCGACCAGACTTCGGCGACGGTCAAGCCTTCAAGGCGCGGGCCGAGGCGGCCGGCGGCGGCTTCGCCGTTTTCGGTCAGTGGGATATCGCTGCGGCCGGTGTGGCGGCCGGACAGGCTCCATTCGGTTTCGCCGTGGCGCACCAGCGTGATTTCGGGATAGGCACTGCTCATCTCGCAACCCTTTCAAAATGAAACAGTCGGAATAAAAAAGGCGCGGGTCTCACCGCGCCTTTTCGTCAGTCATAGAATGACCTTTTCGAGCGGCGGACGCGTTGCCTCGAATTCCTTCAGCTTCGCCTCGTTCGCGGCGATATAGTCGCGATTATCCGGGGTGGAATACTGGTTCTTGGAAATCTGGATCTGCATGATGAAGAGCTCGTCCCAGCGGAAGCCCATTTCGGAGCCGGCCAGATAGAACTCCCACATGCGGAAGAAGCGTTCGTCATAGAGCGCCACGGCCTCTGCCTTGCGCGCGACGAAACGCTCGCGCCAATGGCGCAGCGTATAGGCATAGTGCAGCGGCAGAACCTCGACGTCGCGGACCAGAAGGTTCGCCTTTTCAATCGCCGGCAGCGTTTCGCCGATCGAGGGGATATAGCCCTGCGGGAAGATATACTTCTCGATGAAGGCATTGGTGCCGAAGCTCGGCTTCGGACGGGCGATCGAATGCAGTACCATGACGCCGTCGTCTGCCAGCAGCTCGTGCACCTTGCGGAAGAAGTTGCCGAAATTGCCGATGCCGACATGCTCGAACATGCCGACGGAGACGATGCGGTCGAACTTCTGACCCTTCATCGTGCGGTAATCCTGCAGCTCGAAGCGCAGCCGGTCGGCGAGACCGCGCTTTTGCGCCCGCTCGCGCGAGATCTTCAGCTGCTCCTCGCTGAGCGTGATGCCTGTGAGATCGAGCCCCGGGGTCGATTCCGTCAGGTACATGCCCATGCCGCCCCAGCCGGAGCCGATTTCCAGCGCGCGCTGGTTGGGCTGAAGCAGGAGCTTGGCGGCGATGTGGCGCTTCTTGGCGACCTGCGCCTCCTCCAGGCTGATGCCCGGCGGATTATAATAGGCACAGGAATATTGCCAGTCCTCATCGAGAAAGAGCTCGAACAGCTTTTCCGACAGATCGTAGTGATGGGCAACGTTGCGCTTGTTGTGATTGACGGGCAGACGGCTCTTCAGCTGCTGCAGGGCGATGCGGCCGATCAGGAGGGCCGCCATCGGGATATCGAAGATTTCGTTGGTGGTGTTCTGTTTCACCAGGGCCAGGAAATCGTAGATGTTGCCTTGTTCCAGAATGAACCGGCCATCCATGTACATTTCGCCGAGCTTGAGGGTGGGGTCTCGGCGGATCAGTCGCTCCGCCTCCTCGTCGGCAACGCGGGCGGCAACGAGATCTCCGGTGCCGTCCCCGATGGTGTGTGTCTCGCCATTGGCGAGTGTGAGCTTAAGGTTACCCTTGCGGATGATTTTTTGGACAATCGATAAGAAAGCCGACGCCATAAGTAAGGCCTCGCAATGTGACAGGAATCCAGTCAACTTAGGCCGTCTTGTCTGCCTTACAAGCGCCGTATTTGGCACTTCGGCAACAAGGCTGCCGAAGTGTGACATTTCTGCAATGCTTATCCGTAAACCCTTATTTTCGCTTCATGGCCTCGGCAAGTGCTGCGCCGAATGCCCCCTGGCTCTCCTGCTTGGGGCTCGACGAACGCCGCTCGTTTCCGCCGCGAGGCGCTGGATTTGAACGGGTTTCGCCGCGTGGCGCAGGCGCGCCCGCGCCGTCATCCTTGCGCATGGAAAGCGCGATGCGCTTGCGTTTTGCATCCACCTCGACGACGCGAACCTTGACCACATCGCCGGCTTTCACAACTTCGTGAGGATCTTTGACGAAGCGGTCGGCGAGCTGCGAAACATGTACCAGACCATCCTGGTGGACGCCGATATCAACGAAGGCGCCGAAGGCGGCGACGTTGGTTACCGTTCCCTCAAGCGTCATGCCCGGCTTCAGGTCGGAGATCTCGTTGATCCCTTCCGCGAAGGTCGCGGTCTTGAAGCTCGGGCGCGGGTCGCGGCCGGGCTTTTCCAGCTCGGACAGGATGTCCTTGACCGTCGGAAGGCCGAACTTGTCGTCGATGAACTGGCGCGGATCGACCGATTTCAGCACCGCGCTGTCACCCATCAGCGTGCGCAGGTCGCGGCCGCAGGCGGCAACGATCTTCTTGGCGACGCCATAGGCTTCCGGGTGGACCGAGGAGGCATCGAGCGGCTCCTTGCCGTCGCGGATGCGCAGGAACCCGGCGCACTGCTCGAAGGTGCGCTGGCCGAGGCGTGCGACCTTGAGCAAATCACGGCGGGTCTCGAAGCGTCCGGTCTCGTCGCGATGCCTGACGATGGCTTCGGCGATCGAGGTTCCAAGGCCGGAGACACGGGCGAGCAGCGGCACAGAGGCCATGTTGAGATCGACGCCGACGGCATTCACCGCGTCTTCGACCACGGCATCGAGCGAGCGCGACAGCTTCTGCTGGTCGACATCGTGCTGATACTGGCCGACGCCGATCGACTTCGGTTCAATCTTCACAAGCTCTGCCAGCGGGTCCTGCAGGCGGCGCGCGATGGAGACGGCGCCGCGCAGCGACACGTCGAGATTAGGGAATTCGGCGGCGGCGGTGGCCGATGCCGAATAGACGGAGGCGCCGGCTTCCGAGACGATGACCTTGGTGGGCTTCGTGCCCGGCAGATCGGCCAGCATGTCGGCCACCAGCTTCTCGGTTTCGCGGCTGCCGGTGCCGTTGCCGATCGAGATCAGCTCGACATTGTGCTTGCGGATCAGCGAGGCGAGCTCGATCTGCGCGCCGCGCACGTCGTTGCGGGGCTGGAAGGGATAGACCGTCGATGTCGCGACCACCTTGCCGGTGGCATCGGTGACGGCAACCTTGACGCCGGTACGGATACCCGGATCAAGCCCCATGGTCGGGCGCGAACCGGCGGGGGCCGCAAGCAGCAGGTCCTTGAGATTGCGGGCAAAGACGTGGATCGCCTCTTCCTCGGCGCGCTCGCGCAGCTCGCGCATCAGGTCGAGCGAGAGCGACATGGAAAGCTTCACGCGCCATGTCCAGCTGGCGACCTCCATCAGCCAGCGATCGCCTGGGCGGCTGTTGCCGATCTCGTAGGCGGCAGCGATCATGCGCTCGACTGGCTTGTTCGGCGAGGCTGTCTCGGCGTCGGCCTCGATCGTCAGCGTCAGCACTTCCTCGTTCCAGCCGCGCAGCATGGCGAGCGCACGGTGACCGGGGGCCGTTGCCCAGCGTTCGGAGTGGTCGAAATAATCAGAGAACTTCTCGCCCGTCGCCTGCTTGCCATCGACCACCTTGGCCTTCAACAGGGCGGCACCGCGCATATGGGCGCGCAGCTTGCCGAGCAGGTCGGCGTTTTCAGCGATGCCTTCGGCGACGATATCGCGCGCGCCTTCCAGCGCCGTCTTCACGTCGGGGACGTCTGATGTGATGTAGGCTTCCGCCAGCGTTGCCGGCTCCTTGGCGCGGTCGGCGAGGATTGCTTCGGCGAGCGGACCGAGGCCGCGTTCGCGGGCGATCTCGGCGCGGGTGCGGCGCTTCGGCTTGTAGGGCAGATAGAGATCTTCGAGCTCGGCCTTGGTGGCCGCGCTCTTGAGCTTTGCCATCAGCTCGTCGCTCATCTTGCCCTGGCCCGAGATCGATTCCACGATCGTATCGCGGCGGGCTTCGAGCTCGCGCAGATAGACGAGGCGTTCGGAGAGATCGCGCAGCTGCGTATCATCCAGCCCGCCGGTCACTTCCTTGCGGTATCGCGCGATGAACGGCACGGTCGCGCCCTCATCCAACAACTCGATCGCGGCCTTGGCCTGCTCGGGCCGGGCATTGATCTCGGAGGCGATGACTGCGGAGAGCATGCGGATATCAGCGGCCATGATGGTTCCTGCGTTTCAATTGAGGTGGCGGACCATAGCGGCGAAAAGCGGCAAGGCAAGGATGGAGATGGGTTTCCACAGCGGAAGTCGACTTCAGAGCGCCCAGCCCGGAGAAGCTAACCTCGTGAGTCATTATCTCACTGCCTATCCTTCTTCTGAAGCAGTGGAGGTAAGCTATCTCCGTATTTCTCTTTCTGATAGCAACGGTGTGCGCCTTGGGGGAAAATAGTGGACGTCAAATTTTTCTCGAACTTACGTACAAATTTCATCCGGATGTACTATCGCGAGGGCCGCAAAGCCTTCGATGCAATCAAGACTGCAATAGACAATGAAGAGCCCCCGTATGACGAGCCACCCAACGGATTCGACATTGAAAGCGGTGAGCCAGCCTATTTGACAGAATGGCTTGAGGCCGAGATGGCGCTCAACGTTCTCGGCTACTCTTGCCTTTCGATGCTCTCCAATTCGCTCAAGATTGTTTTCTTAAATCTGGAGCGCGAGTTCGGCTTTCGCCCCAGCGATAGAGCTAGAAAGTCGCTTTTCAAACATGGTTTCGTCGAGGGATATAAAAGGGTTTTATCAGAAGTCCTAGACACAGACTGGAGCGACTGCCCTGCAGATCTCGGGATAATTGAACAGATTGTCCTAGCTCGGAACATCACTCAGCACATGGATGACCATTCAGGTTTCGATGCCTATTATGATGAGAAAGCGATCAGAAAGCATCCGCGCCTCTTTTTCGTAAGTGGTGACAAGGCCGAAATCGACCTTGAGGACGCCGCATCTTGGTTTGGGCAGAGAGTTGAAGTTACCGAGGCCGATCTTTTTCAAGCAATCGAAGAGGTCGAGAAGCTTGTCGATTACATACTAAGCCTCGAAGACAAGGCTCATGAGTGGCGGAGGCGGCAAGTCTGACTAAACCTCTGCACTAGCATCCCGCGCATAGACTCCCGGCACCTCAAACGCGAGATGACACGCTAGTCCCTCAAAATC
>NZ_JBGLYS010000056.1:0-22190 GCF_047304155.1 Rhizobium sp. Rhizsp42
GATAGTGGCGGCATAATCGAGGCGGAAATCCACTTAGCGAAACGCCCCAATCTGTTCAGACAAACCGAACCAGCTCTAACCTCGATTGGAAGGCCCTGCTCTGCTTCGGCAGGGTCGACGCCAAAAAGCGTTGCCAGGGCGTTGTCGGCGTACAATACGTTCTCGGGAAGGTCCACGTAAAAAAAACCTGAATCGGGCACTTCGTTTCCAAATAGCTCGGTCGAAAAGGTCGTAGCCCGTGGGGAATTTGGGGTGCTTGGACGCTGTCCGTACGAGCGCCTTGTGCAGTTTGGCTAAACGAACGAGCTCCGATCATTGGATAAGTTGGGCCGACCGGAAAAGAGTGACAATTCCGCGACCCAAGCGATTAAGGAAACCACTCGGTAACCGAGTTTTGATGTCACCGGTTGACCGAATCAGGAATATTCGGAAACGTTTTATTAGCGACCTGAGTCCGGCTTTCCTACAAGGAACCCCAATGACTTACTTCACCGAAAAGGCCGACTTGCTGAACGTCATGGCGAACGCAAGCCGTTTACAAGTTTTGACGACATTACGAGATGGAGAGATGGGCGTCGGCAAGCTCGCCGAGACTGTTGGCCTGAGCCAGTCTGCTCTCTCCCAGCACTTGGCCAAACTTCGAGCAATGGACCTGGTGTCCACACGGCGTGATGCTCAGGCAGTTTATTATTCTGTGAAGTCCGACAGGGTTTATGCCGTATTGGACATGCTAAGCGACTTGTTCGACGAGACCATTGAAGTCCGGTCATTGATCGCTAGCTGAAGAAACTTACACTTTATACGAGGCGTTTCTCGGCGGCAATCCGGCTTTGGGGCAACCGCTTCCACATGGCGGCCTTGGATGCCCGTCGACAGCCGCTTGACACAAACCCTTATGGGTTTGAGCGCTACTTCGTATGTGGATTTAAGCGGCCCGATCGATATCGCTCGGCTGACGCCATCCCGCACCTTCCGTTGCTATCCAGATGCCCAATCTCAAAGGGGCCAAAGCTGCTATTCGTTCCCCAATCGGCCGCTCAACTGAAATCGTGCACCTTCGGGAGGATAATGAAGCGATGCATTCCCTTGAAAGTGCGGGGCCACCATCTTTTCGATAAGTCGCGATCCAAATCCGGTACGCGTCGGCGCAACCACCGGCGGTCCGCCGTGCTCTACCCAATCGAGCGAAAACTCTCCGCCAGCGGAGGCCCGCCACGTTATGGTTACTCGTCCGGCCTCATTTGAAAGTGCTCCGTACTTGATCGCATTCGTGGCAAGTTCATGAAGTGCCAGAGCCAGCCCCAGGCCCTGCTGATCCGAGAGGACCACGGATCGATCACCGCGCACGTCAAACCGACCTGACCTGCTATCGTGGAGGTCAAGTATCGAAGAGATGACTTGATCGATCTCGGTATCAACCCAATCGGATTGGGTGAGAATGTCCTGGGCCCGACCAAGTGCCGATATACGTCCCATGACGGCTTCTTGGGCTTCCTCTACAGAGCGCGCGTTTCGCAGACTCTGCGCGGTGATGGCCTGAACGATGGAGAGTAGGTTTTTCATCCGATGCGTAAGCTCTCGAGCGAGCACCACCCGCTGAGCGTTCTTGTCCTCAAGGGCGCTTTCGCGATCGTGAGACTGCTTGAGAGCGTCTGCAAGCGTGTAGGCTGCCCCCGCGAATCTCGACAGGCTCCTCAGGAGCCGCATGTCCTCTGCATCGAACTTATCGCCGTCCTCGTGCAAAATCCCCCACACCGTGCCGATGGGGCGGCCGCTGACATAGAAAGGCGCAAGGATGATCTCGTTTATGTAAGGCCTCAAGTCTCGGGCCGCGGGATAAAATCGGCCGGGCTCGCTCATCATCAACGCCTGATCGCGATCGATCACCGTGCCACAAGGGCTCGCCGCGACCGGCATCGTTCCGCCGACCATCGGCGCAAACCCGCCGGAGGTCGCGATCCAACGCAGAACGTCGCCATCTTCGCTCGTTTCGAGAAGCGTTATTCCAGACGATTTTGCCCGACATAATTCCAAGATCGCATCCGAAAGCTTCTGCAGAACGACGCGCGGAGACTTATTCAGTAGCTCAGCGAGCTCAGAAAGAACTCTCGCCTCCCCCTCGAAGTCGCTTGGACGACCTGTCTCGGTAGCCAGTCGCTGGGTGATGATCAGGTCATCGACCCGGCTAACTGGCTCGAAAATGTCGATAGCTTTCATTGGCCTGATCGAGTGTGGAGTTTTTGTTAATTAATATAGGTAAGCTAAGCCGACAGGCGGCGTTTTCAAGATTTGCGCTGCTTATGCCGTCTAAGACTCAACTATTTGTCTAACACATGAAGTTGATACAGTTGCCTCCCCACCAGAATCAGGCCCAATATTTTCTGCGCGTCGACACCCAGGTCCTAATCTTTGACCTCGGCTCCGCTCCGCTGTGACGAGACAATTTTTAGCCACGTGAGGACCTCTCGTTCGGAGTACGGCTTGCCCACGAAGCCGATCGGGTTCCACTGGTGAGCCACCTCACGCGTCGCTTCGTCCAGATTGCCCGAGACAAACAGCGAAGGGATGTTCCATCGTTGGCGCAGTTCACCTGCTGTCACAATGCCGTTCGATCCACGAGCCAGATTGACATCCATGATGGCCACGTCGACTTTGCCTTGAACCTTCTCGGCGAGGGAGATCGCCTGGTGCATATCCGAGGCCTGGCCGACCACCGTGTGTCCGGCGTCTCGGAGCATGTCTTCCAAGTCCATGGCCAGAAGCATTTCGTCTTCAACGATCATCACCCTGAGCAGCATCAAGCCTCCCTTGGGAGTGTGAGGACAGCGCGATAGCGATCGTCATGCTGACTATCGTCGAATTCCCCACCGACCTGAGCCACCATCGAACCAATCAGCCTTCTACTCAAATCCGTCAGGACGATTGGCTTCTTGCCGCCACTGACAGTGATAGACAGGTCAAGGCCGTTATCGCCGCGGCGCATGATCTGTACCTCGTATTCGTCCAACGTCTCCGCCCGAGAAAGCGCGGCCGTCAAAATTTCGTTGATGATCACCGAGACCGGAATGGCCCTCTCCGGCGTCAGTTCGACCTCCTCCGCGTCGACGGTCATGCGACCTTCATGATCCGCGCCTACAATGTCCAGGCAAAGTTTGTGAAGATGGGTAGCCATATCGACACTGTGGGCATTTCCCGCCCTGTAGAGACGCTCGTGCACTGAAATTATCGCCCGGACCCGGGAGATGGCCTCGTCAAACGCGGCGGCCGTTACAGGAAAGTGGAGACGACGCGCCTGCAATCGAAGGGTGCTTACGACGAGTTGGAGACTGTTCTTAACCCGATGATTGAGTTCAGCGAGTAGTCGTTCCTGTGCTTTCAGAGCCTCCTCCAGCTCGGCTTGACGGACCCTATCCGGGGTCACGTCCATCAGGACACCGATCATCCTTACCTTGCCGCCAGCGGTTCGCAGTATTTCGCCTCGCGAAGCAATGTGCCGCACCGCGCCGTCCGGTAGCACGATCCGATAATCGAAAACGAAGGCAGTTTGATCTGGCGATCCTGCCACGGCCGCGAGGTTCGCCCGGATTTGGACAAGGTCATCCGGGTGCATGCGAGCAAAGAACGGAGCCGCCACCGGACCAGCCTCGCCTACCGCAAAACCGAACATTTGGTCGACGATTTGGCTACGCCTCCAGATGTCGGTTTCAGGTTCGTATTCCCAAGTGGCCAGGTCGGCAGCGTGAAGGGCGACCCTCAGCCTCGCGTCCGCCTCCCTATTTCGCAACACGCTTTCCGTTACATCCATCGGATTTTGAATGATGAAACTCACCGCTCCTGTGTCGTCGAGAACTGGAGTATGGATCGGCATCCAAAATTTTTGGGAAAATCCTCCGCCCAACCGAGGAATGTCATATTGGATGACCGCCATCTCGTGGGCCTTGCGCGTCTGGAGCACATGCTTGAGCGACACCTCGAGAGGCCCTTGCTCGACCGTTCCCGGAGCGTCCGGGTTCTCCGGGAAGGCCTCAAGGATATGGCGGCCGACTATATCTTCGCGGGTGCGGGAGGTCAGAGCCAAGTAACTGTCGCTTGCACCTACGATCGCGAGGTTTCCGTCGAGAACGAGATACGGTTGCGGCATGCCACTAAGAATGGCGGCGAAGTTCGGGACTGCGGTCATTCTGGCACTCTGCGTTCGTCGCTCGGCAGGACAGCGACTTCCTTTCCGACGGCTCGGATGCAGGAGATAGGGCATATCACCATGCACAACAAGCGCCCGTCACGGTCCAACTTGCGTCCTGCTCACAAGGTTCCGGGATTAGACCCGTTTCTCGAACGAACAAATAACGCCGTTTTGAGATAACGCATTGGCTGATCAGTGATACACCAAGCTGCGGCAGATTGCATGACCCGCCGATTAAAAGGAATGGCCAAGTTGCTCGATGAACACTCACCGGAATTCGAAATCGTGCCCGCGGGATGGAACGAGTTCGAAAGATCGGCCGCATTAAGGTCATTCAACGTCCTTGATACGCCCACCGAACAGGATTTTGACGATATTGCCGCGGTGGCATCGCGGTTTTGCGGCGCACCGATCGCGGTCGTCAATCTGGTCGACACAACAAGGCAGTTTTTCAAAGCGGAGATTGGTCTCGGTGTTCGGTCAACGCCACTCGAAACCGCTTTTTGCCGTCACGCGCTGCTCGAGGAAGATGTGCTTGTCATTCCGGATGCCACCGCGGATCACCGTCTGGACTGCAATCCCTTGGTAACCGGTGCGCCCCACATACGGTCCTACGCCGGTGCCCTCATGAAAACTACCGATGGGTTTCCGATTGGCACGGTCTGTGTCCTTGATTACAGGATACGGGATTTCACGGCCGAACAAGTGGAAATGCTCCGCTTTCTCGCCCGTCAGGCGATGGCCCAGCTTGAACTGAGACGAACCGTCGCCAATCAACGGGAATTACTTGAACGTGCGGTGCGCGCCGAGCGGGCGAAGGCGAATTTCGAGCGCGTTGTCAGGCAGGCGTCGGACTTCATCGGCATCGCCGACACGGACGGAAACGTCTTGTTCTTGAATGACGCCGCCCGGGAGTTGGTCGGCCTGCGACAGGGCGAGCCTCTTCCGCCAAGGGTGATGGATTACATCGCGCCGGATGATCATATTCTCTTTCGGGAACAGGTCGTGCCGGTCGTCAGGGCCGGAGAAAGCTGCGAACAAGAAATTCGTCTGCGTCACTTCGAAAGCGGTGACCTTGTGCCGGCTTTGTACACGATGTTTCCAATTCGGGACGACGATGGTGCGATCGCCGGGTTTGGCGTGGTGACGAAGGACCTCACCGAGATAAAGGCGGAGGAATCCCGCCGTGCTGGCATGATGGCCGAGGCGGCTCACAGGGTCAAAAATACACTTTCGATCGTTCAGGCGATCGTATCTTAATCTGTGAGAAACGCTGTCACGCTCGACGATGCCAAGGAAGCGATCTCGAAGCGAGTTGTGGCGTTGGCACGGGCACAGGACCTCCTGACAACAGCGCAAGGCAACGTCGGGGACATTACGGAAATCGTATCCAATGCGCTAGCGCCACACGATTCGGGAGTGGGACGTTTCAATACAAGGGGCCCGCCGCGAAAATTGGATGCTGGTCAGGCGATGGGTTTGTCACTCGCGCTTCACGAGCTGGCGACGAATGCTGCAAAGTATGGAGCGCTCTCAGGTGATTCCGGCATTGTGGAGATCGAGTGGAGCTTGCGAGAGACCGGCGAGTTCAGTTTTCGATGGTCGGAGACCGGAGGCCCGCCCGTCGTCGTGCCAGAAAAAACAGGCTTTGGGACGCAGTTGATCCGCCGGATGGTCGCACCATACTTCAACGGCGACGTGAAGCTTGAGTATGAGCCGCTCGGCTTCCGCTTCAGCTTGGAAGGTCGGCTTCCCCTGGAGAGCTGAGCTGGCCAATTATCGCGCATGTCCGGTACACCAAGGTCATGTTCACGGCGGGATATCATTGACATGGTTGTGGCGAGATGTTTTCCCCAAGTCCCAAACGGGACATATGTTCAGAAACGATAGCCTGATTGCTGCCTGGTGGGGTGTCCGCCAGGTAGCAATCAACAGGTTATTCCGTGACCACGAGCATCTCCACATGAGCAAGATGCGTTTCCAGTGCTGGAAGCGTTTCCTTTGCAAATCCCACAATCGTCTGATTGTCTCCCGATCCAGCGTAGGTTCGAAAAAGCCCTACCGCCTCCATATGTGCCTGCGCCGCATATCGAGGTACGGGTCATCAAAGTCCTTTCCCTTGGCGGCACTTAGCTGATCCATCATCTTCCGATGCTTGGGAGCTAGGTCGGCGGTCGCCGGGGCTTTGATCGTCTTCGCGCGGAGTTCGACCGCGTCGTTGTATTTGAACCCCGTTCCGACGGAGCCGACATATTAAGTCGGTCATTTTCGGGCCGCTAGCAGCAAGCTTCCCAGGCCGTTTCGGGCTGTCGACGTTTTCTCGTAACCAACGATGAAAAAGCTCTCCGAGGCAATGCAATTCACCTTAATCCAATCGGCAGTCCGTCCCGACCTGTAGGCGCTGTCCGCATCCTTGAAGATGATGCCATCGAGGCAATGTCCGCACGCGGCTCGGAAGATCGCGCCGCCCTCACCGTCGTTTTCCTCCGAGAATTGGATCAGTCCATCGCGATCAGCAAGCAGCTGTTCAAGCATATGTCGGCGGCTCGATACTTCCATCGTCTGCAGGTCATGGCCATCACAATACAGCAGGTCGAAGGCGACGTAAATTGAACTCGAAGATGGAGCTTGCCGCCTCGCCCACCCAGTGACCGCTGAAGCGCACCGAAATCCGACCGGCCTTCATCGTCCAGCACCGCTGCTTCTCCATCCAGGATAGCGTTCGGAACACCAAGTTTGCGAGCTTCAGCTATCGGCGGAAAGCGCCCGGTCCAACCATGCCCCGCAGATTACCAGTGCGGTTCCGCAAGCTCATATTTGTTTGGCGAAAGGTCAGCATCGTCGAAGAGAAAAACCGAACCGCCCGCGACCGCGATTATATCGGTCCGTGTGTACGACTGCGTAGATGTCATATGGAACCGTCTAGCCCGATTGATCGTTAGGATCATCCTCAATCGAGCGATCAAATGACGAAGCATCTCAAATTTCTCGCTACACTGCACTTCCTACTAGCTTTCGCTTTTCTTTCTACCGGCGTCACCGCGGCGTTGGCGGCCGGCTCCGATAAGCCCGCAGGGCCGTCCGAAGCTCTATTCTTGCTTCAAATTGTCGTTCTCGTGGTGTCGGGCCGCCTCTTGGGTGAACTCATGGTGAGGATCGGCCAGCCCTCTATCATGGGCCAGATTATCGCCGGGGTAATCCTCGGCCCTTCCCTGTTCGGGCTTCTTCTCCCCGACTTTCAGGCTCGGTTGTTTCCGCCGGACGAGGCACAAAAAAGCATGAGCAACGCGATCGGGCAGCTCGGCATTTTGTTTCTATTGCTTTTGGCCGGGATGGAAACCGATCTTGCACTTGCCAGGAAGCTTAGAAGGTCAGCGACAGGGGTGTCGTTAACCGGAATAGCCATCCCTTTCGCGGCAGGATTTGCGCTTGGCCAGTTCATGCCGGCCGACCTTCTTCCCGACCCAGATAAAAGGCTGGTCGCATCTCTGTTCCTCGGAACGGCCTTATCTATTTCGTCGGTGAAGATCGTCGCATCGGTCGTGCGCGAGATGGATTTCATGAGGCGGAATATCGGTCAGTTGATAGTCGCTTCGGCCATTATCGACGACACGCTCGGGTGGATCATCATAGCGGTCACGTTCGGACTCGCGAAAACCGGCACCGTCGACCCGCTCACCTTGGCGAAGAGCGTGACCGGCACCCTTGCTTTCATGGTCTTCAGCTTCACGATCGGACGCCGTATCGTTTTCGAGATCATCCGCTGGACGAACGACAATTTCAAAAGCGATCTCCCGGTTTTGAGTGCCATCATCGCCATAATGGGCGCAATGGCGATGATCACCAACGCGATCGGGGTGCACACGGTCCTCGGAGCATTTGTTGCCGGCATCCTGGTTGGCGAGTCCCCAATCCTGACCCGTCAGATTGATGTCCAGTTACGCGGCCTCACTACGGCGCTATTCATGCCGGTCTTCTTCGGACTTACGGGACTGCAAACCGATCTCACCGTCCTTGGTGATCCCAAAATCATCCTCCTCACTTTGGTCGTCGTTTTGATTGCCTCGCTTGGCAAGTTCGGCGGAGCTTTTGCAGCCGCCAAGGCCAGCGGTCTCTCCAATCCCGAAGCGTTGGCGCTCGGGTGCGGAATGAACGCGCGTGGATCGACCGAGGTTATCGTTGCGACGATCGGTCTTTCCGTCGGGGTTTTGAACGAGGAGTTGTTCTCGGTCATCGTGGCGATGGCCGTCATTACAACGATGGCGATGCCTCCAACGTTGCGTTGGGCGCTGGCGCGGTTGCCCCTCAGGGAAGAGGAAAAGGAGCGACTGGAGCGGGAAGATTTCGAGAAAGGCAGCTTCTTGAAGCAGTTCGAGCGGGCGGTGCTTGTCTCTGATGGATCGTCGAACAGCCAGCTGGCTGCCAGAATCGCGGGTCTGCTCGGAGCTTCGCGGAACATGCCGGTAACGACTTTGGACGTCTCTTCCGACAAGGACTCCGACGCCACTTCTGATGGCAGACCAGGTTCGGAGGGGGTTCGGGATGCGCTAATCCCTATGCTCGAAAGGCATGCGTCGGAAACGGTCAGAGCCGACGGCGAAGAGACTTCTGCGCTCCGCGTTACGGAATTCGCTAAGGACGTGGACCTAGAGAGCGCATTGGCCGAGATTTCGAAGTCGGGCCATGATTTGCTATTTGCTGGCGTGGAACCCGTCCTGCGTTCAGACGGGAGCTTCAGTCCCACCATCCAGGCAACCGCGGAGAAATTCGCCGGGACAACGGCGATCGTGTCTTCCCGGGGACAAATGCCAGAAAAAAGTAACCGACTTCGCATTCTGGTCGCTGTCAGCGATACCCAGCGGTCGGTGCGCGCAGCGGAGTTCGCGTTTGCTGTCGCCAAGGCAAGCGGTGGACACTGCGCGGTGGTTTTCGTGAAAGAAGAACGCAAACTGCAGGGCGTATCGCGGATTACCGACCAACTCAGCAAACAGGCTGATCCTTTCCGACAAATCGACGCCGCTGCAGCGTATTTCGACATCAAGCCCGAAAAGCTGTTGCGTCAGGGTTCGTCGCCCGAACTCGACATTCTTCGCTGCGCGCGCAGTGGCGACTACAATTTGATAGTGCTGGGTGTCAGTCGACGAGCAGGTGAGCGACTTTCGTACGGGAACGTCGCTGACGCTTTGCTGGGCACTGCGGATCGGTCGTGCCTTCTGGTGGAGACGGAGATCACCAACATCCGAGACGATGCCGCATGAACACGCAAGTGGTACATTTGGCCTGTTCTTTCACCCGCAACTGGCAGGGGAGAAAGCGTTTCAGGCCTTCTTCTTTAGAAATTAGCACTTCGTCCCGCACGCGTGGAACCGCGGGCGCGTCCGCGCGATTAATCGGGATGATGAAAAAAATCGTCCTCGGTCCAGTTATCGCCCTCGCATCCGTGGGGGTCGTTCACGCCCAAGACCTCTCCCCACAAGAGATCAACAGCGTCAATCTTTCCTCGGTCTTGTCTGACAAGAGTCTGGAACACCCCCCGACAGACAAGCCCGATCCCGCGGTCATACATCTTCAGGTCTTGTTAGATCGTGCAGGTGCGTCGCCGGGCGTTATTGACGGATTGGATGGAGCAAACGTCAGGAAGGCCATCGCAGGCTTCGAACTGCTGCAGGGGCTCCCCGTCGACGGGAACCTAGACGAAGAAATTGTAACACGTCTGTCTGACGACCAGCGTGTTATCGGGCCGTATACGATCGCGGCCGATGACGGCGATGACATCGTCCCAGAGATACCGAAAGACTATTCGGAGCAGGCGAAAATGGCCCATCTCGGATATACTAGCGTGGCCGAAAAACTGGCGGAGCGCTTCCATATGGACGTGGACCTGATACGTGCGCTGAACCCCACGGCGCGGTTTATACCTGGCGAAACCCTGTCTGTCGCCGTTGTCGGCGCTCCCCGGACAGGCAACGTAAAGCGGATCGAGGCCCACCGAAAGGCCGGCGAGCTGGTCGCCTACGGCGAGAACGACAAGGTCTTGGCCGTTTATCCGGCAACCATCGGCAGCGAGGATAACCCCTCGCCTTCGGGAAAGCACAAGGTCAACGGTGTGGCTCGAAATCCGCCATACGTCTACAATCCAAAAATCAACTTCCAGCAAGGCAAGAACAAGTCAAAGCTCACTCTTCCAAGTGGCCCTAACAACCCCGTGGGTACCGTCTGGATCGATCTTTCCGAGCCGACATACGGCATCCACGGTACGCCGGAACCGTCATTGATCGACAAAGCGGGTCTCACGGCTGTGTCCGACTTACGAACTGGGACGTTGAGGAGCTCAGCAGCATGGTCAAGCCCGGTGTTACTGTCGTGTTTGAAAATTAGAGCACCAAAACGTGTGGCCCGTGATGGACACGCGGAGAGCGAATTGAGGGTAATGTCTCAGTTCGAGCGAGGACGCCAAATCCCGACCCTCTTCATGACGACCAATTCTTATAGTGCGCCGTTGTTCTTGTGTTGTTGCGGGAACCATCTCGAAGGCTCGACATTTCTTTTCTGAGCGCGGGCCGTGTCAATCGGACGCAACAGGGATGGTGAACATCGCGGTTTTTCCGATTTCTCGCGATGGCCAACGAAACGGCAGACGAGCGCCCCACCTGTTCGGCACCGCCCTCACCTATCAACGGTAGGAGCTGGCATGTCGGACGGCCTACAGTCTGAAAAGATCGCCTGGTTTGCTTCGCTCCCGCCCGTTATCCCGACCGAGTTGACTGGCGTGTGGCGGGGTGAAGGCATTCCATCGGGGCATCCGTTGGATGGCGTGTTGGAAAACCTGCAGTGGTTCGGCAAGAAATTTCACCCCGACCTCAGGGCGGACGCGCTGCTGTTTCAATGGCGGCCAAGACGCCTTGTACCCATCGAGCCGGCCTTCTTCCCGATCCGAACGGTGATCCGCTTCGCGGACTTCGCCAAGACGTCCGTCGCTCGAAACTGGTTTTCTCGGTTGAACAAGCTGGTGCGTGCCCGCGACACGACTGCCTCCGTAAAACTAAGGACAGTCGATGAAGACGAGACGGCGGCGATGGTCTATGACCGGCAGCCCATCGTCGACTTCTTTCGGCGCATCGGAGACGACGAGATTGCTGGCATGATGGTCGTCGAAGGCGACGAGCGGCGATATTTCTTTCGGCTCCGGCGCGTCAATCCGTTAGATCAGCAGCCCTGACCAAGAGCGGTGCGACCTAGAAACGCCGGATGGCCGCTACATCGTTGTGCGCGGACGTCCCGGCGGAAGACAAACCCTCACCTGCCTGAGGATGAGCGCAAACGCCTCGTGTCCGACTTGATGTCAGCACGTGAGGTGGTCAAGGACCCCGCCGGGGACGAGGACGCGACAAGAGTAGCGCGAAGCGCGCAATCGCTAGGTCTTTCAATTTCTGCTGGGTGCCAAGCTCTTCGCATCGACGGATCGCTATCTGGCAACTCGGTAGAAGCGGGACGGCTCTCCAACTGGCAAACGCCCTAGGCGCACGAGCGTTTGGGAACCGCTGCCTGAGCTGCGAGTTCCCTTTTCAGAAGGAGAACACAAATGACATCGAATTCCATTCCGAGCTCGGCAAAGCTTCCTCCGAAGTCCCTTAACGAAGACACCCAAGACGACGAGCTCCCCGAAAGCAATATCGACGACCGGCGCGCTCCGCCGGTCAACATGGGTGGTAGCCGCGAGGCCGGCGATGGCGTAACCGATGCCGACCCGGAGACAGGTCGTGCTGACGCAAGGGACCATATCCCGGCCCCTCAGACCGCGAGCCGCGAGTGAAGACGATGGACGAACGCAAAGAATATTTGAGAACCGCCGAGCTGCGGGCGGACGACGAGATTTCGCCTCGGCCGCCCGATGTCGAAAGTGGCGGTGGGCGCAAGACCGAGATTTCCCATGCCGAGAACGACGAAGCGGACGACACCGCGCGGGTCCCGCGAGCGGCCAATTCCGAGTAGGAAAAAGAGTTGCGTCGCCCAGTATCAAGAACGATCTCAACGGCGCGCCGATGAACGTCACGATCGTCCAAAGCGGTCACCTCTTGGCGGCGACTGCGGCCAGCGTGTGGAGGCAACGGCAGACGAGGCGTTGCGAACTCGCTTTAAACTCAGAGGTACGTCCCACGATGAGCGCACGGAAGACGGGCCGCACCTGATCGAACAGCTCTCTAGCCTGAATCACGGCACCCCGTGATGCCGGGCACGTTCGCATCATCGCGGATATTCGCCCACGACCTGGATCCCCGCGGAAATCCAGTCCGAGCTTGGGAGACAATCGCCGGGGGCAGCGAGGCGGACGCGATCGCCGAAGCAAAGGCGGCGTCCGAGAGACACGCAGGAGCCCTTGTCGTGCGGCGGGAGGCCAACCCCGCGGTTGGGGCGACTTCGACGAGCGGATCGATTGGCTGCGGCCGTCGGCCGGGTTTAGGTTGAGTTCAGGCGCGCCGCGGAGCCGGCCTAACTCCCCGACGATCGCGCCGAGGATGTCCTCTTATCTACCCGGTCCACGACGAAATGGGCTGCGGCCTCTTCCAGCCTGAGCCGCGACGCCTCTCTCCATTCAGGCCGGCTCACGAGGCCGTATCTGTCTTGCGCGAAGTTAAGAGTTCCCTTAGGCGGTTCCGATCCGTGACGCCGAGCTGGAACCAGCCGAGGAGTTCTCTCGCTGCCTCTTGAGCTTCGGCGCAGGCCAGTTCAAGGGACCTCTCGCTGCAGTAGTCTTTTACGAGACCTTGGACCATGGAAAATTCTTCCGGCCCGAGCGGTTGCTTGCCACGACTATCGAACGCTTGGAACATTGCGTCTCCTCCTCAAAAGGCGTCCATGCGAGAGCATACCTTACGCCGATCTTGGCGCTGGGCAATTGCATTTGACATTCCGTGGACCGCGAACGTTCTCGCCAGACTTTTGTTTTCAGCCGAAATCATCAGTACGTTGGCGGACCGTCGACGTCACTGATGCCGACACGGCTTCACAACCTGCAAGAAATGCCGGCACTGCCGACAGCGCTTGGATTACGGCTGGTGACGGTAGACCGACAAATACCCCCGGTGGCGGAGGAGCCTGAGTATCGTCGAGGTTTGGGGCTCGTCGACGTTGTCACCCGTCGTCGCCAAAATTGTTGACTCCTCCCCAGAAGAGAACATAATAGGAACATTCAATTCTTTAAAGGGATGACGGCGATGACCAAGACGCCGAGCGGACAGCTGCGGGCTGACGAAGAGACAGGCACATACTGGGCAACCCCGCGCGAGGCAACGCTCGCGGAGGTTCATCCGCTTTTGATGGCGGTCCTTCTCATGATCCCAAGCTACCCGAGCTGGGCTTTGTGCTCTGTGGATGTGTACGACATGGGTTCCGGCGCGCCCATTGGTTCATTCGATATCGGTTTTGACCCAAGGAGCGGCAGAGCGTGCGGTTACTTCAACGCCGTCGGTTACGAACAGCTTATGAGCAAGCCCTTGTGGTTCGACTACTCCGGCGATGAGAGCGACGTCATCGAGGCATTCTATTTGCTCATGAGGAATGCCCGGCATGTGCAGTAAGTCGGCTCAAGCCTTGGCGAACAGCTATGAAGTCGAAGCGGCCCTCGCCTACCACGATGAGGATGCCAAGGCGACAATAGCGACGCTTCTGGGAGACATAAAGCACTTGCGCCTGCAACTGACTTTGGCCGAGGCGGCAATGAGCCAAGGGATGACGCGCGGTTGGAAGCCCAAATTCGATCGTGATCTTTAATTTGCATGCGACGTCACACCAGCCTTGAGAGGAGTTTCCTATGAGCGACATCAATCGACAGACTTTACAACGGGCACCAAAACTGGTCGCGCATAAGTGCCACTGCGGCGACTGGGCTGGCTTTGGCTTCTGCACAGCCGATTCCCAGGATTGGTGGTGCTGGAAGCACTATCCTTACAAGACCTCAGCTCGACTCGAAGCTGCGGAAATCGCTGCTAAATTGCCGAAAACCGCTGCGTAGTGTGCTTTGACGATGTTGCATTCTGGGGCTGAGCGAAACGGTTTTTCAAGATTCGCCGGGAGCCAAGCGCGTTTTCCGTACGGTCGCGGCGTGCTCACGAAACATTCGGACCGCTTCGATCGCGTCGTGGCCGAGCTTGGCTCCGACACGACCTCGACTGCTTCATAAACGAAGAACTTAGGGCACGATGCTGTTTCAAAAAAGTCGGCAACATCTGTGTCGATCGTGGCTTACTCTGCCATCGATCCGGTTTCCAACAGTCGAGGCCGCTATGACGATAGTAGGCTACAGCTCACGTCTTGCCTGTCAATTTTACATGCGGTAATCAGCCGCCAGATCGCGTGCAAGGACTAGAGATTGGGAAAACGTCGCCCTCGACCCGACAACCTACCCGGGCCTAAACTAAGGGACTTCCGTCAGCCGATTATCGAGGTCGTATGCGTCAGATGCGATCGCCGGGACAGCCTAGAGCGAAAGGCACTCGTCGACCAGCTGGGCGCGGGAGCCAGCTTTGCTCGACTGCGCCGTCGTCTCGCGGTGGGGTGTGATCGCATGACGAGTCCGCAAGGCGATCTGTGCGAGACGCGGTTCCCTTGCCTCGACCCCTAAGCCAGCTCGGAACATTCAGCTTCGACACCCGTTGGCTCCTCACCAAACGTAGGAGGAGCATGATGACCAACATCTACAATGAAGGCGCGCCAACCTTTGCCAGCGGCCTCGCCAGGAGCACGCTCACAGCGTTCTTCGACAGCCGAAGCGAGGCCGAGACGGCCATCGACAAACTGAAGTCGGCCGGGGTGTCCGACGTCCGCCTAATGCCGGGCTACGAAGCGGAGGGCGAAGGACCTGCAGCCGCGGCGGAAGGGTCCGGGTTCTGGTCACGCCTCGGCGACTGGTTCTTCCCGGACGAAGACCGGCACGTCTACGCTGAAGGTCTCCGCCGGGGCGGTTTTCTCGTTTCGGTGTCCGTAGACCAGAGCAATTACGACACGGCGCACGACATTCTCGCTAATGAAGGCTCAATCGATATGGACGAGCGCGCGGACCTCTGGCGAGAGGAAGGCTGGACGGCCGGAGGCGGCCAGCAGGCCATCGGGTCTGAGGACGACGTCTTCCACGCCGAGACGGCCGCGGGCAGCGCCACCGGCGTCGGCCGCTACACGAGAACCACGCAGGCGACGTCGCCGCGCGTGCGTGGATACGATCTGGCCGAGAACCTTCCCGACGATATCGTTGACGACGTGGTCCCGACGGGCCATCAGCGCGACGTGTCCGAAGGGGATCGCCCAATGAACGAACGGGCGTCGCGGGAACAGTCGATCGACGACCTGCGACAAAGCAAGATGCTGCCTGGGAGTCGCTGAGCGGTCGAGACAATCCGGAGCCGCGCGTTGTCGCGCGGCTCAGGTCAACGAAAGCTGCCTCACTCTACTTTCGTTCTCGTCCTCCGGCACGGTGGACAGCCTATCGCGACAGGCGGTTCGCGGACATCGAGGGAAGCGTAAAACTTCATCTGACAGGTCATGGACGGGAAGACTTGGTTTAGTTCAAACCCAGGAGCTGATAGTAGGCCGCCCGATCCAGCCCCTGATAACGACCGAGAGCTGACACGGCTCGATCGACCATTTCGGAGCTATTGAACCAGGAAAGGAACGGCCAGAGACGAGGACCGGTCTCGTCGGAACGTATCGCGCCCACCGTGCTATCGACCGAGTGGGTCTCCCCTGCGCGCCACGTGGCGGGCCGTGAGCGCTGTAACTCTCTCGGCTATCCAGATTCTATCCCTGGACAGATAATCGCCTGCTCCGTTGATGATCCGGCCGCGAGGAGCTCTCATCTTCCCCCACTCTACCGCAGCTGGATGGGGGGGAAGTCTTCCCGGTATCTCTACCCTCCACTAACGAGACGAGGGCCATACGAGATTGCAGTACGACTTCTTTTCCAAGCCCCTAGGCGCGGATCTTGCCATCGCCGGACCGGCTGGGCCAATGGCAGCAACATCAGTCCTGACCATCGGTTCCGTTAAGTAAGCGCCTTCGCCATTTACCAAGTTCTTGAGCGCGCGAAGCTCGAAGCTGTCCAAGTCCCGAGGGCTGATCATCGACCCCTGTCGTTGATCATGGACCGCAGCGCGGCGGTGGTTCCACAACCACGCAAGATGTTGCGAAGGGCAGTATTCACACTTATACGACCCGGTTTCGATGCAACATGATGGAGTGATCACCGTGATCTGGCTAGTTGGCGTTTCCTTGGGTTTGATTGCACCGTGGATTTTGCGCCGGAATGCGCTGCGTCACGCTTTCGCGATCAACGGCACCGCGGCAGGTCTTTTCCTCTGGGGATTAATCAGCGTCGTCACGGTGCCGATCGCGACCATTCTGGTGGTCGGCTTCCGGGAGATCTTTGGAGGCTAACTTAGCGGGCTGAACTAGGCAGAGAGAATGCGGCTCAAACTGTTGACCAAGGGGGCTGAAAGAGACAATCGCAAAGGGCGGCCGACCGCCCAGTTTCATGGGTTAAGGGCAGAGCCCTGCCCGCCGACCGATCGCGAAAATTTAGGGGACGGCGGATCAGAGGCCGGGGGAAACCCTGCTTGAAGAAGGGTCGAAGGACGTGGCGGCCGGGACACCGCAATGAGTGCTACGAATAGCAATTCCTGACAGCCCATTTTTGGACCCTGTCTGGACACGAGGGGAGCGCCAAGGGAAGAGAAGCAGGGTCTTGTCAAAAAGTGCTCGCAACAAACGGCGTTCAACCGGGTTCCTCCTCGCCGAGATAGTCTCCCAACGTCTTGCTCGGCAGCGGAGAGCCTAAAGGTCTCAACGCCCCGGCAGCCTTCCGCACCCTCAAACCTCAACCGAACCGCCGGGACAGGGCGGATGGTACGGGCTGGACCGCCCAGTCTATTTGATAGGCTGACTCCATTTGCCCTCGTCCATATAGTGCGCCACTGCTTCAGTGGCCCTCTTCGTGTAGTCGACGAAAATATTGGCGCCTAGATCGTTGAGAAGCGGATCGTGCTCGCCGGAAGCAACGGCAATCACCTGTCGCGCGTTGCCATTTCGCGATCTGGACCGCGAGATGGCCAACGTCGCCGCCGGCGCCGTTCGCCAAACCGTCTTGTCGACGAGCGGAACCGGTGCATGCGTGAAGGTGGAAAGGGTTCGGCACATCACGTCCCAGATCGGCTAGAAGTTACCAGGCGGTCAGGAGCGACATCGGCGCACCGGCGGCCTGCATGTGGCCGATCCCGGCGGGCTGGTTAAGGGTTGGTCCCGCGTGGCGGGAAAAACGCCCATGCCTCTGTCGTTGTCAGGCTGAAGCCCGCCTTGTCTCGTGGCCAGTGGAGGCCAGTCTTCGCCTTGATGGATACGGACCCTTCACGCGTTATCGACCGCTGGCTTGGCGCGAGACAGCGGTGCCAGGGAGCTCGAAGCGTCGAGCAAACGGTAGTGCAGCCGGACGCATCCCTTGTCGAGGTTCTTGACGCTGATCAGCCTTGGACTCGACCTGAAGCCGGTGGAGGGGAAAAGAGGACGACCACCGCCGAGGAGCTCTGGGATGATGTAGATTTCGATCTCATCGAGCGCGTCGCGTTCCATGAACGCCATCTGCAGCATCCCCCCACCCAGCATCCAGACATCACCATCATCGAGAGCACGAAGCTCTGCTATGAGGTCATCTATATTGCCTCTAATCTCGAGCGAGCCCTTGGGATTCAGGATGGGTCGCGACGTCACGACAATCACCCGTTGCTCGTTATAGGCCCAAGGTGTGGGATCCTTCGCAATGAAGTCGTAGGTGCCGCGACCCATGACGATCGTGCGAATGCCTTTTACGAATATGCCGTAATCATGCTCCCCCAGATCCATTCCATCGTACTTAAACAGCCAGTCCAGTTCGTCGCTCTCGTCCGCGATGAAGCCATCCAGACTCGCTGCAATGTAGCCAACTATCCTCGCCATCGTCACCCCTTGATATATAAATGAATGTATGTTTATATAATATCATGACGAGACGCAAGACAATCCCCGATGAGAAGGTACTCGAGACTCTATTCGAGGTGATGATGAAGACCGGCCCCGACGGTCTGACCTTCGCACGTGCCGCGAAGGCTTCGGGCTTGGCCGCGGCAACCCTGGTGCAGCGCTACGGAAACCGTGAGCGCATGGTTGAGGCAACTCTTCTGCAGGCTTGGGATCGTCTTGATGCGGAGACAATGGCGGCGGACAAAGAGGAGGATCCAACGCCTGAGGGCGCCATTAAGCTCCTACTGCGTCTTATGTCTCCCAAAACGGCTGAACGTGATGCCACTGATGGTCTTCTTTTACTGCGCGAAGACATAAGAAACCCGAGACTTCGTCAAAGAGGCGCTGCGTGGGGTCGCGCCTTGGCTTCGGCGCTAGGGCGGCGCTTGTCGGAGGACCCGCGGGAGGCGGAGCTCTTGGGCTGGCGGATGGCCGCTCTCTGGCAGGGCGCTCACACCTGGTGGGCGTTCGACCAGACAGTGCCCGCTGATCGCGCGATCCGGCAAGCCCTGGAGGCTTGGTTGCAAAGCGATTGACTGCGAGAAAGGCGGCAATGGCCGCGGACGTTCGCGGCGGTCCAAGCGAGATCGATCGCGCTTTCAAGTTTTCCTGACATTCGCTGAGAGCGGGCCTCGTCTGTTTCGGCCGAGGTCGACGAACGCTATGTCCGGAAACAGCTGGGGCACGCGTCAGCAGAGATGAATCGCCGGTAACAGTGCGGGCGCGAAAGCTTCCGCGTAAATCTGACCAAGGCATCCGCGGGCGTTGCCCTCACCGAGCGGCGTCCGGTCGCTAGTGTTTAGACATCACACCGCGGGTAGGAGGTATGGAAGACATCCCCTACGAACGAGCAGCCTTGGCCTTCGCCGGACCGTTTGAACGGGGATCCCGGTAACTTCCTTCCCCCAGAGTGAAAGGGTAAATAGCGCCTCGGCCACGGAAAGAGGTTGGGAGAAGGGTTTTCTGAAGGAATGGCTTGCGCGGGAAACGCGAGGCGGCATGAATGCCCTCCCGCCAGCGTCAGGTGTGGCATCGTCGGCTGGCGCACCACCAACGATGGCAGCCTCGCGCGGAGGTGCCAAAATCACGGAGCCGGAAAGTGGATTTCCTTTCCGGCTCCGTGGGGAGAACCTGGCTTCAGTTAGCGGCAGACCTTGGTCGTGCGCGTGACTCGCTCACCATGCCGATAGGTTACAACCCGTTTCGTGAAGCAAGACGGGTGGCGGCGAAAATCCTCATGCACAAGGCGAGCTCTCCGATCATTATCCCAGCCACGGTGGTGGCCACGCTCCCAGCCACGATGCGGACGGGGACCGTCATCGGTCCGGATAACGACGGTGTCCGCGTAGGAAGCCGCTGGGACGGCAATGATGGACGAAACAGCCAGAGCGATCGCAAGGATAGTTTTTTTCATGGAAGGTTTACCTCGGGTTATTGGACCGCAGTAAAATGATTGCCTGGTCTTTGAGTTCCACGAAAAGTCTCACCTCCGACTTCAGTCCGAGGAGACGTCAGACCATTGGCGCACCCGTGGACGATTTCCGTTAGCCACAAACCTGGTTCGGGATCGAGCAGCAGGCCGGGATCAATTCGCCAGCGCTATTTTCGGGAGGAATGCATAAACACGCGGTGCCGCATGCCTCCATGCTTGGGCTATTTCAGTGTTCTCATCGCGGCCGGCTTCGTCGGCAGGGACATCTTCCAAAAAATGCCGAACCGCCTATCCAACGCCATTTCCGACAAGCTTCCTCGTTGCCTCACCGGACCAATCAAACTCTTTCAAAGAAGTTCACGAGCATGATGACAGGTTGACAGAGTGGCTGGGTCCACGGGATCCGAACGCATCTTCGTAAGGCATTGCGCCCGCGAGTATCGTTCACGCTGTAGAGGTGACAGCTGAAAATAGACGCGTCGAAAACGAGAGGTTGGTGTAATCGGCCATGAGCGGAGCAGTGACGCGCGATTTGGCACCGGCGGTTCATAGCGGGCCGTTCAAGGATGCGCTCGATCAGGCCGCGTCAACTTCGATGACAGAGCCCGGAGCCGGACAATGCACGCTTCACGCATATCGGCGGCGAGGTCATCGGTCCTCGCCGTAGGTTAAGGAGGACTATCGCGACCGGCGCTTTCGTGATCCGTGCATTGACTAAAGGTGGTTGATCCGTTGGCACCCGAGCTCAGCATGCCCCTCGCCAGTCAACGCTTGGGTAAATGGCGCGGTCAACTACCTGCCTTTTCCGTTTCCGCCACCGTTACCGTGTCCACCGCCATTTCCGTTGCCGTTGCCGCCGCCATTTCCGTTGCCGTTGCCGCCGCCGTTACCGTTACCGTTGCCGCCGCCATTGGCTCCCGCGTTGCCGTTTCCGCCACCGCCGTTGCTGCTTCCGCCACTATTGCCGCGACCTCCACCGTCGCCATTTCCACCGGCGCCACTGTTACCGCCGCCGTTTCCATTCCCATGTCCACCGCCGTTTCCGCCGCCGCTTCCCTTGCCGCCCCCATTCCCATTCCCATTCCCATTGCCGTTGCCGGAATTACCTTTTCCCCTTCCATCGTCAGACGAGTTGGCGCCGGCGTCTTCGCGGCCTTTCCGCGACTTGTCCCGCCGGTCGGATGCTGCGTCGGGCTTCCCGGAAAGCTCCTTGGTACCCACGGCCGGAACGACGGCGACCGATGTCGCGACCGATTTTATAGAGGGCTTTGAAGCGGCTCCAGCGACTTGCATGCCGGTTTCCCTTCCCACCGTCGCGCTCTGGCGAGGACCCACATCGGCACGTTGACCACTAGCGAACGACGTCACCTGCACCAGTCCACGGTCGACCGTGACTGACGCCTTGGACTTGTCGACCGTCACATGGAAGATCGTTCCCTTGACCACTGCTGCTAGGTAGGGTGTCTGAACGGTGGTGTGTGGTTGGCTTCGCTTCTCAATTTCGAGGTCAAGCACCCCCACCTGCTGAACAATCTCGGTTTTTCGAGGAGAAAAAAATCCGCCAGGCCTGGTTGTGACCGCGGCCATGGTGTTCGGCTGCAGCCCAATACGCTCCACGCCCCGCACAAGTTGAACACGTCCTCGAGGGCCAGTTGAGATCCATGCCTTGTCCGGAACGACATCCCCGGCATGCAGGTCGCTCCACTGCTTCTGATCAATGGAATACTTAACCTGGCTGGTTGCCTTGGCCACCTGCCAATCATTGTCGGATGCATGCGCAAATAGCGGTGCGCAGAGAAAGAAAAATACAACGCTGAGAAATTTAGACATGAGTCCCCCGGATCTTCGGGAAAGCTACACACGCTGGAGCTTAAGAATAACTTTAAACGTGAAAATCATTGTAAACTGAGCGGGTTCTGTACGCTATCGGACCAGATTAACCAGATACTCCACTACAAGTCTGACGCGGATGGTCCAACGCCAACGCCGAGGCAATGCCAAGCGAAGTGTTGTTTTGCCCGTGCCGCCCTTTTTGGGATGCAAGCGCGATCTTCGTGTTACTAGCGCCGGATCCACCACTCCATGAAGGCGTGCTCGAGCGGCGTTGTATCTAGCCAATTGATCGGCTCGACGGATGTTTGCGAAGGCTAACCTCGTTCATACATTTCCTTGACGAACTCCCCTAGAAAAGCTTTCAGTCTCCACTCTGCAGGTTCACAGGTGGAACACCCAAGGTTTTAACGATGCTTCACGCGATCCTGTCGGACGCAACCGCCCAGTTCACCGCGCTTTTGTGCCTCCTGGTGATCGCGAGGATAGTCGTGAGAGGCAGACCAGCGCTGCGCTTCTTCGTTCACATAGCTTTCTTCGCGATCCTAACAGTGCTCTTGGTTGCCAACGATGTCGCTCCTTGGGTAGCGGATGTAAGAGCAGAGGATCTCACGCACCGAATCTTCATGATCGTGTCCCATGAGATGGTGTAAGTGCCGACGAGGCCACCGTGCTCTCCGGCAAGGCCGGGAGGATCAACGTGCC
>NZ_JBGLYS010000057.1:0-21874 GCF_047304155.1 Rhizobium sp. Rhizsp42
ACCCCCAAAACTTCCTAGCGGCCGTAAAACTACTCGCCACCCGCATCTGGATCAGGTCGTTATGAGTCTACGCCCTAATTTTCCATGGGTTAAACTGGCGCTGCTAAGAATCGGGCATTGCATTGGGGCCTTGGGCGATGACCAACCTTGTCTTGAAATTCTTGCGCGACAGATCAGGTAACTTTGGAATCATCACCGCGCTCATTGCCGCGCCGGTGATCGGAGCGGCTGGCGTGGCAATTGACTACTCACATGCATTGGAAATAAGGACAGAGCTGCTGGCCGCGGCAGACGCCGCGGCAGTCGGCGCGGTATCTGAAAAGTCGGCGGCGGTAACACAAGCAATGACCATGACATCGGACGGCGCCATTGCTGTCGGCCAGTCAGACGCTCGCGACATCTTCTCCGGCCAGCTATCGCGGGAGGCGGCTTCTCTTCCAATCACCGTGAATACGTCGATCGTGAAAACGGGTAACAAAGTCATTTCCACGGTGAGCTTCAAGACATCCGTGCCGACCACGCTCATGCAAGTTCTCGGTCAGAAAAGCATCGACATGTCGGGCAGCGCGACTGGCGAGTATCTTACCGCCAGTTTCATGGATTTCTATATCTTGATCGACAACACGCCTTCCATGGGCGTAGGCGCTACAGCCGCCGACGTCGCCAAAATGCAGACCAACACAACTGACACATGTGCTTTTGCTTGTCACGACATCAACAGCGGATCAAAGAGCTACTATAACCTAGCCAAGACGCTCGGCGTCACCATGCGTATCGACACTGTCAGGCAGGCAACGCAGCAACTTACGACGACTGCGAAAACCAATCGTGTTTCGAGCAACCAGTTCAGGATGGGTGTCTACACTTTCGGCACCAAGGCCGAAGACGCCAAGCTGACCACGATTTCGAGCCCGACATACGATTTGGATACAGTTAGGTCATACACGGATGCCGTGGACCTGATGACGATCCCATATCAGGGATACAACAGCGACCAAACCACGAGCTTTGACTCGGCCCTTACCCAGATGAACGCCATCATTGATACGGCGGGAACAGGGAGTACGGCCACGGATCCTCAAAAGATCCTATTTTTCGTGGCGGATGGGGTCGGCGATAGCTACAAGCCGTCAACCTGTACGAAAAAGACAACGAGCGGGCGTTGCCAGGAGCCGATCGATACTGCGTTCTGTGCCCCGCTCAAGGCTCGTGGAGTGAAGATCGCCGTGCTCTATACCACATACCTCCCACTTCCCAAAAACAATTGGTACAACACCTGGATCGCGCCATTTCAGGCGGAGATACCAACGAAAATGGCTGCGTGCGCGTCTCCTGGGCTTTACTTTGAGGTCACGCCAACCGATGGGATCGCGGATGCGATGAAGGCGCTGTTCTTGAAAGTCATCAGGACTCCGAGACTGACATCGTGACTTGGTGATCGATTGGACCCGACACCGGAGAAAATGGGTCGGTCAGCAAACGATTGCGCGAAGACTTTCATGGCACCCGAATAAACGGCGGTGTTTATTCCGATGTCCTCAAGCGAATATTTCGTCGAGTTAATTCGCCGGAAAACCTCAATAATCTTTCCCCTTGGAACGGAGCCCAGTCCGCGTACAGCCACAACAGGGGACAGCATACATCAGGCTTGTTGAAGATACAGAACGTACGAAGGTCGGAAAAGAATAGCCGCCAAAGGTTGCGGGCACGGGATCCTGCAACCAATACGCCTGCCGGCGAGGCTGTCCTGTCATGTCATGTCATGATAAGGGGGTCAGAACAAAATTCGCTTGCGAGACTGTGTAGGTTGAGCCCGGGAAAAGTATCCTTAGCCACGTCGTAGAGGAACAACATTTCTCATGGCCTTCGAGCCACCACGCCTCTCGCTCAAGATACTGCTTGCGAGACTTTGAATTGCTCGCAAAGTCTCGGTTTCCGACCATCCGGCACGAACAGCGTCCTCAAGCAATGCCCGGATAGCTGAATGGATGGCATCCTCGCAACGGACATGCCGATCGGGATCATCATCGGTCACGAACGGTGGGTCGATATTACGTCTGTTGTCTTTCAAAATCTATGTCCTGATCTTCTCGGTCGACTGGCCATACGCCATCTCGTGAGCCTAACGCTGGTAACTCGGCATCTGGCTACTGGCGTATGTGTTAGCCGAAATGCTTTCGTGGAGTGCCTGTGGGTCTTGCACCGCATCGACGATTGACTGTGAGTAGCTCGCGTAGCGCGAGTGGAATTGCTCATGGTCAGACATGAATACCCTATTCCTTGAATTGAGACGCGTATGGAGTTTTAGACACAACCTGAACCACGGGCGCGGCCTCAGGAATACGTTTCCGCTGGGTGCGGGACATTTCGACATCATTTAAGACCTCGCGATAGTCGAGCCGGTCAGTTACAGCATCGTTGCCGTCCTATCGCTATACGATGATTTGCTTTTCCGTAATCATACGTAAGTGTAGAGACCGTGGGTCTGGTTGAGCTCCTCAACCTCACAGGGGTTCTCGCTCGGCCTTTCTCACACGTCTCGGGTGCCAAGCATTGTCCACCCAACCTCTCAGTTGGGCCACTGCTATGCTTCTGAAGGGAAATGCTGTGCCGCATTTCGAGTTTGAGACATGCGCTAAATTGGCAAGGTGCAGAGTGCGCCGCTTAGAAATGGCCAAGGAATCTACAATCGCTGAATCGGTGAAGCGTGTTGGATGAACCGTATTACATCGACGCGACGAGAACAGCATTTGTCTTATGTGGCGATGAGCTTTCAACGGAGAACACAGCATGAAGGGCTTTTTCATTGTCGCAGCGTCCCTGGCTGCACTCGCAACCTCCACCTCGGCGTTTGCCGCCGATGCGGTTGATCAAATTCCGAGCCCGCCGGTCGCTAGCGATACGGCGCCATTTTCCTGGGGCGGCTTTTACCTGGGTGCGCATACCGGTTACGATTGGGGTACCGGCAAGGTGGACGGATTAGGCTCTGATAGCTTCGACGGCTGGCGTTTGGGTGGCTTCACCGGCTACAACTGGCAGCTCTCGGACAGCTTTGTAGCCGGTGTGGAAGGCGATCTGAACTACGACTGGGCTGACAAGGACTACGGCAGCGGCGTTAAGCTAAAGGGTGGCTTTGGCGGCTCTGTCCGTGCGCGTGCAGGCTATGCTCTTGACCGCACTTTGATCTACGCAGCCGGTGGCTGGACAGCAACCAATGCCAAGCTGAAGACGCCGGTAGGCAACGACAGCGACACCTTAAACGGTTGGACGATTGGCGCAGGTGTCGACCATGCGTTCACAGACAAGATTTTTGGGCGCGTCGAATACCGATACAACGATTTCGGCCGGGGCGAGCTGTTCGGAACGAACGTCGATTTCAAACAGAATGTCATTCAGGTAGGCGTTGGCATGAAGTTCTGAGCTTTGGCTATTTGGCCTTGATTGATGAGCGTCCGCGCATCGCGCGGGCGCTTTTGTATGGCAGCTGGCCGCCTTTGCTTTGCCGCGAAAAATTGTAGGTAACGGGTGACAGTCTTGGCTGCGCGGCCTCGATCCAGTTGCCGGTCGCCATCAGCCTGACTTGTAACCTCATTGATGGTTTTCTGAGCGCTCGCCAAATGAGAGCCCCTCTTCTAGGAAACGTGGAAATGATGGGTTATCTCCCAGGCCCCGGGTAAGTGGACCTTAAGCGAACTGTTCCAACTCTTTCAGCGAGCTCCAGCGCTCAGCGGCAGAACGGTCGGGGTCAATATCTCCATCGCTCTAGGCATCGCCAACAGTTTCCCAAAACGAAGACGCGCCTGGTCCTTGGAGGACCAGGCGCGTTTAAAAATTCGAATCGCTGGGTAGGAGATTTGAGAGAACTTAAACGTTCTCGATCTGAAGTATCTTGGCGGTCGCAGCCCGGATTGATCGGCAAGCAACCGCGTCAACCTTGAGGTCAATTCCGTAAGTTGGGATCATTCGCTTCAAAGCTGGAAGCCATTCTTCCTCAGTCAATTTCTCCGAGAAGCAGGTCTTGAGAACTTCGATAGCGATGAAGGCTGCTGTCGAAGCGCCGGGAGATGCCCCCAAGAGTGCCACGAGTGACTTATCCTTAGCTGGCACCAGCTCAGTGCCAAACTCGAGAACGCCGCCCCTCTTGCTGTCGGGCTTGATGATCTGAACACGTTGACCAGCGACAGCCTCCTTCCAGTCTCCACGTGACGCAGTGGGGAAGAACTGCTTCAGTGTCGAAAATTGGTGGGATGAACTTTGAACCACCTGGCCTACGAGGTACTCCGTCAGCGCGAAATTGTCCTTCGCAACATCGAGCAACGGCAAAATGTTGTCATGTGTGATGGAGTGGAAAAGGTCTGTCAGCGATCCGTGTTTGAGAAACTTCGACGAAAAGCCAGCATAGGGTCCGAAAAGGAGCGACTTGCGGCCGCCGATGATGCGAGTATCGAGGTGAGGCACCGACATAGGCGGAGAACCGCTAGCCGCCTTTCCGTAGACCTTAGCGTGGTGGCGAGCGCTCACCTCGTCAACATCACAGCGCAACCAGATTCCACTGACCGGAAACCCGCCATACCCACGGCCTTCCGGTATCTCTGACTTTTGCAGGAGATCGATAGAAGCGCCACCCGCGCCGATAAAAACAAACTTAGCGGAGACGGTTTCCTGAGAGCCGTCAATAGCGTCCTCTACCGTCACCCGCCAGCGACCAGAATCTTTACGATCGAGTGCGATCACCTTTCGATTGTAGCGGGCGGTAAAACCAGGCTGCTTGGAAAGCTGGGCCACGAGCAGGTGGGTGAGAGATCCGTAGTCAACGTCGGTCCCTGTTACGATTCGCGTCGCAGCCACTGGCTCTTCAGCGCGTCCTTCCATGATCAACGGCGCCCATTTCGCGATCTGAGCGGGATTTTCGGAGTACTCCATGCCATGGTAGCAGTGGTGAGCCGACATCTGCTTGTATCGCTCACGCAGGAAAGCGACGTTCGCCGCACCCCAAACAAAGCTCATGTGAGGGCAGGGATGCAGGAAGGCTCGCGGATCGGGAATGGAACCTTTCTCGACGAGGTAGGACCAGAGTTGCCTCGATATGTCGAACTCGGTGTTGACGTCGAGCGCCTTTGAGATGTCCACGCTGCCGTCCGGGCGCTGGGGCGTATAGTTCATCTCGCAGTTCGCCGCGTGACCCGTCCCTGCGTTGTTCCACGATTGGGAGCTTTCCTGACCACAGTCATTTAGAGTCTCAAACATGACTACAGAAAGAGACGGATCGAGCTCCTTTAAAACTGTGCCCAACGTTGCGCTCATGATGCCCGCACCGATGAGAACGATATCTGGAGAGTCTGTCATTTGGATCGACATAAGTTCGGCCCTTCTATGCGCTTATGGGATTCGGCGTGAAACGCAGGTCTACGTCGTCTTCGTAGACGACATAAGCGCGACGCCAGGGTTCTGATCCGATCAACCGCCACCTGTGGCCCGTGCCACTGTTGTCCTGGGCAATGAGTACATCGCCGGGCCTGATTGTGAACGTGGCACCCGATTTCGTTTCGAACTCTAACGTGCCAGAGAGCGTCAAGACAAACTGCGGTACTGGATCTTGGTGCCATTCGAACGCTCCGCCAGATGACGTTTCTCTGAACGAGATGCTCTTGGCAGCCACCTGCTTTCCAATGGAATCGCCGCGTTCGCCCGGTAGGAGATCAACGGTGCCTTCTTCAAACAACGAGTTGCCGTCAGCTCCGGTCCACATTCTTACGCATCTGATCATATCAAAATCCTTTCATATTAGGCGCCAGCCAAGCCGTCTCCGACCATGGCGAGGGGGGTGATCGTCTTATCAAAGAGGGCTGCATCGACGTGACCGGAGGCGAGCGCAGCTTCGCGAAGCGTGGTGCCGTCGGCGATCGCCTTCTCCGCAATGTGTGCCGCATTCTGATAGCCGATAATGGGTGATAGTGCGGTGACTAGCATCACGCTACCGTCCACGTAAGACTTGATCCGCTTGGTGTTGAGTTCGGTACCTTCAACGGAGAACTCGCGAAACTTCTCGCAGCCATCGGCAAGGATCCGCGCGGAATGGAGAAAATTGTTGATGATGACCGGCCGCATAGCATTCAGTTCAAAGTTGCCCTGACTGCCTGCGAACGAAACGGCTGTGTCGTTGCCCATCACCTGGATTGCGATCATGACCATTGCTTCGCACTGAGTCGGATTCACCTTACCAGGCATGATTGACGACCCTGGCTCGTTTGAAGGAAGCAGAAGCTCTGCAAAGCCGCAGCGCGGTCCAGAAGCTAGCCAGCGGATGTCATTTGCGATTTTCATCAACGCGACAGCCAGGTTGCGAAGTGCCGCATGTGCCCTGACCATGGCATCAAGTGAACCCTGCGCCGTGAATTTGTTAGGAGCCGTGACAAATGGCTTCCCGGTCAGTTCGGCAATCTTCTGTGCAACATCCTTGGAGAAGCCCTTTGGAGCATTAAGCCCGGTTCCCACGGCGGTTCCGCCTACAGCCAACTGGTAAAGACCGCTGCGGCTTTCCCTGATCGCTGCTACAGCATCGTGAATTTGACCGGCCCACCCATGCCATTCCTGACCAACGGTCAAGGGAACTGCGTCTTCGAGATGAGTACGGCCGATCTTGACGACATCCATCCAGGTATTTGCTTTACGCTCAATCGCGTCTGCCAGTTCCACCACTCGGGGGAGTAGGTAGTTGTCGATCGCCTCGATCGAGGCAATATGCATTGCCGTTGGGAAGGTGTCGTTCGACGACTGCCCCATGTTGACGTCATCGTTGGGACCGACGGGCTTCTGAGATCCAAGAGTGCCCCCAAGCAATTGGATCGCACGGTTCGAGATTACCTCGTTAACATTCATGTTGGACTGCGTACCAGAGCCCGTTTGCCAGACAAACAGCGGAAAGTGGTCATCAAGCTTACCGGCGATTGTCTCGTCGGCAGCGCGAATGATAGCATCTCGCTTCCATTCAGGCAGTCTACCCGCAGCCGCGTTAACGAGCGCACATGCCTTTTTTACATAGCCGTATGCGTGGTAGACGGCTTTTGGCATCCTGTCGTCACCGATGTCGAAGTGATGAAGGGAACGTTGGGTCTGCGCACCCCAGTAGCGGTCACCAGGTACGTCGACACTTCCCATGGAGTCGAATTCGCTACGCGTGCCTTGCGCTACGATTCCGATATCAAGATCAGTGATTGTCGGGTGGTTGGTGATTTCGTCAGGCATTGCTCCGATCCTTTGGTTCGAGTTTCAAGAGGTTTTGGTGAGATCCCGCGAGGGATAAGGTCACGCCAAGAGCGATTGCGATAGTTGTGACCGTTGTGGTGATCGCGAGCGCGATTGTGGTAGCGATCAGTGCATGAGAGGCTGCCGCACCCTCGGCCATAATCTGCAGTCCACCTATTCCTGCGCGAAAGCCGTAGGATCCCGGGATCAAGGCCACCACGCCTGGGAAGGCGAAGACTACCGCTGGTGACCGATAAGCGCTCGCGGCCGCTCTAGCGATTAGGCCCGCGGCAAAGGCGCCTATCAGTGAGCTAAGCGGTAGGTTTACGGCGACTTGCTCCAACGCCGAGCGGAGCCCGTGACCAGCGATCCCTGTCAGAATGCAGATGAATATCGCTCGAGGAGGAACATTGAACAGAAGCGCAAAGCCAAAGGCTGCCAATCCGGAAAAGACGAGGTCTTCTGTCAATGGCAGTGATCCGGGCCCGGTACCAACAGGAAGCTCGGCCCCAGTGAGCAAACCTACAGTGAAGAGCGCGAAACCAATCACCAAGACTGTGACGGTTCCAGTAACCAGCCGCGCGACCCCGTTCCCAGCATATCCACCGGATATGTCGCGTATGCCGTTTAGCAATGGAACCCCTGGAACGAGGACCATCCCCGCAGCTGTAAGCGCCAGGACTGGTGAAGCATCGGGGTAAGCGCTCAGTGCACAAACTGCGGCAAGACCACTTAGTATTGCGATGATAAAAGTGCTCGCGAACTGGTTGCCAGAGATCTTCGGAACTTGACGCCGGAGCACCGCACTTATTGCGCCCGCAACTAGTGCTGCCATCACGACGGTCCAAGTGGCTCCGAACAGACGCGCCAGCGAAGCCGTGGTGATAGCCAGTCCAAGCACCACGGCGATTATCGGATATCGCCCGCCCGATGTCTCCAATGCATCAAGCCTTTGATCTGCTTCGAACGGCCCCAGGGTCCCCGCATGTATTTGGTCGATGATTGCTCGTAGCGCAGAGAGGTGACCCATGTTTACGGTCGGAGACGTGAGTTGGTGACCAACCTTTGTGCTGAAATGTTCGCTCGTACCCACCGTCGCAAGAATAGCATCAGATGTGACTAGGACATGGGCCTCTTGACCCAAATCGGAGGCCACGTTCACGACTGTATCCGCGACATGCCGAGAGTCCGCGCCATTCGAAAACATCAAGCGCCCAATCCTAACTGCGAGGTGTACAGCGCACTCTGGAGACACCGCTTGCTCGGTAAGGGTTTCAGACGCCATCGGAATGACTAACCATATCCGCGGCCTTCGATTGGCGCATCATTCGTTCAGTGATGTGAGGGGCCATCAGCAGTTTCCTTCGGTGACGTACCGTACAAAGCAACTCAGAAGGAAATTTAAGAGTAGGCTCGCTGACACGTAACCAAGCTTTGGTCTAGGTTAGTCGATACCTTGGGATGTTACGGCCTCCGGCCAACGGGGGTTAAATGCCCCGCCACGCGGAGCAATCTTGATCAATTTAGAGCGTGAACGGCACGAGCAGCCTACGTGACCTGAACCATGGTACAGATGCGTTTAGAATGAACGCCGTTGTAGAGTCGGGTGTCCAACAGATCTGAGGCGAAACCTGTGTCACACCTCTCACACTCTACTCCCACGCGGGCCACCACCAACCTGGGAACATCGATCGATGGGATCGCATCATTGGCTGTCGCCAAACGTCATATGCTAGTGCTACAGCTATCTGAGAGCTTGAACGAATTGTCGAGGATCGCTCGGGAAGTCGGAAACCAAAGTCTCGAGACCACGTTATGCGACCTGTCAGTCTCTTTCAGAAGAGCATCGAGGGAGATTGCCGAGGCCAGTTGTGGGCCGTTAGTGATCGAGCGTTTGTCGCACTCCGTGGAACGGATCGCAGAAAATCTTTCGGCAGGCTCTGACAAGACCGAGACGTTGAGTTCCAATTCCAAGACCTAAGTATAGTTACGGAACTCGCACTCCAGAGGTAGCTTTGCCTCGTTACCTCGATCGCTCCCCCCGACGAGGTCGCGTAGCGCTCAGCTACCGGGTCCCTGAACCCCTCATCTCGGACCTAACTGCGGAGATGGTATCCGCGGAGGCCGCCTTCCCCCTCCCAGAAGGCGGCCTCATTCTTTTTCCACAAGGCGGCGTCTGAGGACTTCGTATGGGAGAGCCGAGATGGAAACCTACACTTATGTATAGGTCCAGTAGACATAGAGAACCGGTAACCTTGTGATAAGGGCAGGAGCGATTCAGGTGCAAGGTGCGGAAATGAGGCTGGCAAGGCATGGGGCGAGGCGCCACGACGTCTTTTTTGGTGGTGCAGCAGTTGCAATGGCGGCCGCGGTTTTCGCGATCGACACTCTGACATCAATTGAGGGAGCGATTGCGGTACTTTATGTAATTTCGCTTCTGCTTGCCGCAGAGGCGATAGACCGCACGGGACTGAAGATCCTCACGGTGATTTTCATCGGACTGTCGCTGCTTTCGTTTCTCTTCACTCATGGCCCAGAGCCTGATTTACAAACCTTCCTGCGTCTGAGCGTGGCAGTAGCGGCATTGTGCGTCACGACGGCACTTCTCCTGCGTACAGACCGCGCTCGCACCGAGTTGCTCGGAATGAATACGGCTTTACGCGAGAGTGAAGCTCGCTACAGATCCATATTTGACCGGGCCCGTGTTGCCCTTTGGGAACGCGATTACTCGAAGCTTCGTGACTTCCTGGCAGGACTGAAGCATGCAGGTGTGAGCGACGTCACGGCTCACTCGCAGACAGATCCCGAATTTGTCTCAACATGCATGAACCTGATTAAAGTCGTGGCAGCGAACGAGGCTGCCATTGAACTGCTTGGGACGTCGACGCCCCCTGACGAAGGAGGCGTTACGCACCAGTATATTCCGGCCGACAGTAAGGCTTTTCTGTCCATCCTTCAGGCTATTATGGATGGCGCCGCGTACTTCGAGGACAATGCCGAGATAATCAACCGGAATGGAGAGCGAAAGGCGGTTCTCCTCAGTATCAGCTTCCCTGACGACCCTTCGGCTTTCAATCGAGTTGTGGTCAGCATGGTAGACGTTACACAACGCGAAGAGGCGCGAAAAGCCCTGACAGAAGCGCAGGCCGAGTTGGCTCGTGCCTCCAAGGCGGCTACTATCGGTGTGTTGTCGGCATCATTAGCTCATGATCTCAATCAGCCCTTGGGTGCTATTGGGGTTAATTGTCAAACGCTGGTTCGATGGTTAGACCGCGATCCGCCTGACATCGAAGCTGCCAAGAGATCGGCTGAGCGAATCTTGCGAGACAGCGGCAGGGCCAGCGACATATTTAAGAGCACCCGTTTGTCGATGTCAGCTGCATCGAAAGATAAAGAGAAGTTCGACCTCGGTGAACTGATTGGTGATACGCTGGCCTTGATGGAGCATGACCTTCAGCGAGAGCGGACTACGGTAAAGGTCGTTCAGAACGACCGAATCCAATTGGTAGGTGTCAAACTTGAATTGCAGCAAGTGCTCATCAACCTGATTACAAACGCAGCCCAGGCTATAGCGCATTCTAATCCTGCACTGAGGCTTGTGACGATTTCGGTGGATGGGCCGATCGAGGCTGATTACATCTCCATCGCAATTCGGGATACAGGCGACGGACTTGTAGGGGAGACGCAGCGAAAGCTCTTCACTCCGTTCTTCACGACGAAAGAGAACGGTATGGGTATCGGTCTAGCAATCTGCAGAAGTTCCATTGAGGCGCGTGGAGGCTCACTTGAGGGCTCCAATCACCCTGATGGTGGCGCCGTGTTCGAGATTAAGTTGCCTAAGGAGCCGGTTAATGCGTGAGCAGAAAAATGCCAAGCGAACGTCTGATCGACCAGTTATCTACATCGTGGACGATGATATTTCGATCCGTGAGGCCTTGTTGGATCTCTTCTCATCAATGCAATTTGAAGCTGAAGCGTTTGGCAGCCCCAATGAGTTTGTTGCCCAGGCGGATTTGACGAGGGCGGGCTGCATCGTACTCGATGTAAGGCTGCCAGGTGTGAGCGGTATTGAGTTCCAGACGCAGCTCGAACGTGCGGGAAATCAGTTGCCGATCGTGTTCATGACCGGGCACGGCGATATATCGATGGGTGTCCAAGCGATGAAAGCAGGTGCTGTAGACTTCCTTACTAAGCCATTCCGCGAACAGGATCTACTTGACGCTGTATCGACGGCCATAAGCAGAGATTGCGTTCGCCGCCAGGAGCTTCAGCGCCATCAGGAGGTTATGGGCCGGTTTGAAACGCTTACCCAGAGAGAGCGGGAGGTGCTTGAAGACGTGGTGGCTGGTTTGATGAATAAGCAGATCGCGTTCAAGCTGGGAATTAGCGAGATCACTGTTAAGCTGCACCGTGGCAACGTCATGCGTAAAATGGAGGCCAAATCAATCGCTGACCTAGTGCGCATGGTCGAGCAAGCCAATGAACTCCTGAACCGCAAATCACAACCCGTTATCGGGCGCGTTGCTTGATATATCGTGAATTACCTATGAAAGTTGCAATACCGTGTTGAAATCCACTCTAATAGCCATTGTCGATGATGATCTGGCAATCCGCGAAGCCTTGGACGATCTCATCAAATCTCTGGGCTATGAGAGTCGTGTGTTCGCGTCCGCTGAGGAGTTCCTTGAGTTTCGGCCCAGGGCTTCGATCGATTGCATGGTCGTAGATGTGAAGATGCCTGGACTTAGCGGGATTGAACTGCAGAGACGACTGATCGTTGAAGCAGATTGCCCTCCGATGATATTCATGACGTCGTATCATGATGAACACATGCGAACGGCCGCTATGGAAGCAGGGGCGTTGGCGTTTCTTGGGAAACCGGTTGATCTGCAAAAGCTCATCCAGTGCGTCGAGGAGGCTGTGTCCACCTGACACGCTCTCGTATCATCTGAAGGCAAAGCTTCAGGCAAAGTTCCGTGCTTCAATGCCTGACCAGAAATCCCTCGGCCGCTTCCATCTAATTCTCTGCTACAGAGCGATCTCAGCCGCCGGTCACACTCATGTGGCGTGCAACGCTAGGCCGATTGTGGTTCCGATCTATAATGAAGTCATGGCCTTTAGGCTTTCGACGTATAGCCTCATCGATCGCGGCATGTAGCTCCCTGTCGTCATTACCATCCCGCATCACGGAACGTAGGTCCGCGGCATCGTCCTGACCCAGGCACATGTAAAGCGTACCGGTGCAGGTCAGGCGCACACGGTTACAACTCTCGCAGAAGTTATGGGTCATCGGCGTGATGAACCCAAGTCGACCGCCTGTTTCAGCGACTTGCACATAACGAGAAGGGCCTCCGGTTCGGAAACTAAGGTCCAGCAAGGTGAATTGTTGTTCAAGCTGGGCCCGCAGATGCGAGAGTGGCAGATATCGATCCGTACGATCCTCCTCGATTTTTCCCATCGGCATAGTCTCAATTACTGTGACATCCATGCCTCTTCCGTGGGCAAACCGAATTATAGATGGCATCTCAACGTCGTTAAAGCCTTTCAGGGCGACGGTATTCAGCTTCACCGCGAGGCCTGCTTTCTGAGCAGCGTCGATGCCGTCCATAACCTTTGAGAAGTCGCCCCAGCGGGTGATTTCACGAAACTTCTGCGGATCTAAGGTATCGAGTGAGACATTGATGCGGCGTACACCATAGTCGGCGAGCTCATCGGCAAATCGAGCCAACTGCGAGCCGTTCGTGGTCAACGTCAGTTCATCTAGACCATGACCGATCTGCCTTCCCAGATTCCTTACTAGCTGCATGATGTTTTTGCGGACCAACGGCTCGCCGCCGGTCAGACGCAACTTGCGGACACCCTTCGATATAAATGCGGAGCATAAGCGCTCAAGCTCGTCGAGAGTAAGAAGATCAGCTTTTTTCAGGAATGTCATGTGTTCTGACATGCAGTAGGTGCAACGAAAGTCACAACGGTCGGTGACCGAGACACGGAGATAAGTAATAGACCTTCCAAATGGATCGGCCAAGCCCAGATTCGGGGTTGCCGGGCCAACATTCATTAGAGTTGCCGCCTTTAACATTGCGCAATCCTTCCCATTTCAGCAAGGACATGCCGCGCGGAGACCGGGGCGACAACCATACTTTGGTATAGGCCACGCGGCGTCAGGAATGCTCCTGCTTGTGTTTAGCCTCCGAGGTTGGGCGCAGATGCTCCCACACCGGAGGATTGCCAATTGAAGTGACGAGGGCCTCTGAGAATGCGTGAACGCGAGCGCTTGGCTGCGGTAATGCTCTCAGTAGAAAAATGCCCTCCGGATCGTCGTTCCAACGTTCGAGGTCGGGCAGGAGCCTGACCAACTTGCCCTCATTGATAAGTGGCCCAACAACCCAGCTCGGGAGGAACGCGACGCCCATATCAGCTAACGCGGCGCTTTGTAGGGCCTCAAAGTCATCCGTGCGGAAGGTGACAGCGCCTGTTCCCCTTGCACCGGCTCTCGTGCCAAGGACATCCCTCCAGCCAAGGAGGTCGTCGCCATGAAGCTTGTCAATAAGTCTGTGTGAGGATAGATCGTCGACTGACCTTGGCAGGCCCGCATTGCTAACATAGCGCGGACTTGCCACCAGATGCCGATGATACGGCGCCAATTTTGTGCCGATTAGCGTGCTGTTCGGTAACGCACCCATCCGGATGACCAAGTCCAGACGTTCAAGCACCGGATCGGAAAGTCTTTCCGTGAGTTCCAACTCGAGTTGTAGGGAAGGGTGCTGGGCCTGAAGTGACGCGAGGAGCGGCAGGACATAACGTTTTCCGAAAGTTGGCAGGCACCCGATCCGCAGCGTCCCTGATACAGATCCACCGAAAGCGGAAACCTCGGCGTGGGTATCCGCGAGGTCATCAAGGAGACGCTGGGCCCGCTCGTGGAGTCTCTCGCCTGCGTCCGTTAGAGTGAGGGCACGAGTTGACCTGATGAGGAGTGCGACACCAAGATCCGCCTCTAGAGTGTCGATCTGTCGAACGACCGCCGATGGAGTTATTGCCCGCTTCCGGGCAGCCCCTGAAAAGCTTCCTGCCTGCACCACGTCAATGAAGGTCGATAGAAAATCAGCTTTCATCTTTGACCTCAACGCAAAGCAGTTTCCGATATTTTCTGTCTTATCCCGGGCGACTACCTCATGCAATTATCAGGTAACGCTCGCTGCAAACGGCAATGCAATCGCATCGCCGATTGAGTGACGAGTGGACGTACCCTTACCGGTCCTGCCTCCGCGAACCTAAACCAATGGATAGATTTTGGCACTCCAGGTCTGATTGAGCCATCGGCGCGGTAGTGCCAATTTCGGCTCAGAGCAGATGCCCGGTTTGCTCAGCACGACCAACTCCAATGCGTCACCACGGTGCCACTCGGCACGCGATGAATAGATGCCGAATACCGAAAGGAAACGATCATGAAAGTAATCACCGACAAGCTGCTTTCCCTGTCAGCCTACTCGCATGAGATCGACGTCCCGCTCGATCAGATTGATATCGCAGATTGGCTCTTCAATCTCCCGGAAGCTGAGTACCAGCGTTGCTGCGCTCCCGATCACGTTGCATGCGGTGCGACTTTCACTGACGACGGCCGCAGGATGTCCATCAACGTCGAAAAGATCGGCACGGGCTTGGTCATTCAACACTACGTCGCCGACGAAGCTACTCCCTCGTATTGCCGGATGAATTCGATCTCCGACGTCTTCACTCCGACCGGAGAGCGCACTCAGGTCAACGTGATTTGGGAACTGATTGCCGAATCTATCGAGGGCAACCGCACCCGCTACACCAACAAGGTCACTTGCCACCCGACTGATGCATTCATGGCTTTCATTGAAAAGCATGGTCAGTCGTTTGAAGATGCAGCTGCCGCTCGCCAGGCTGCAGGTGGTGACCACAATCATCGCGAAACGCCGCTCTTCGCGGAAAGCATTGCTCGCAAGGCTCGTGCTAAGGCAGCAGCCAAGTGAAGGCGATCACCTATGATCAGTTCGGCAAGGCGGATGTTCTCCGCCTTGCCGACGTTCCACGTCCGGAACCTCGGCCTAGCGACCTTCTGGTGAGCGTGAAGGCGCTCGGTGTCAACCGCGCCGACCTGCTTCAGCGCGAGGGTTACTACGGTACGCAAAACTATGGCGAGAGCCCGCTACTCGGTTTGGAGCTTGCTGGCGAAGTGGTCGAAGTGGGTTCGGATGTCGAAGACATTGTTCCTGGCGACCGTGTGATGGCGATTGTCGGCGGTGGCGCCTATGCCGAATATGCTCGGGTCGATCGAAGCATGGCGGTCAAAATTCCGGCCGATCTTAGTTACGTGGAAGCCGCTGCTGTCATGGAGTCTTTCGTAACCGCCTGGGAAGCCTTGGTTCACCTGGGGCAGATCAAATTTGGGGCCGTCGTTTTGATCCATGCTGCAGCAGGCGGGATCGGATCGGCGGCAGTCCAAATCGGTCACGCTTTGGGTGCTCGCGTGCTTGCGACTGCTTCAGCCGCGCGTCGAAGCGAAGTTCAGGCCCTTGGTGCAGACAGGGTTTTCGACTACATCGCCGAGGATTTCGAAGCAGGTGCCAAGGACGCAACCAACGGTCACGGCGTGGATGTCATTGTCGACTTTGTTGGCGGTGACTACTTCGTCCGAAATCTTCGCAGTCTCAAGCCGGGAGGCAGGCTTGTCCAAGTCGGTCTGCTTAGCGGCGAAGAGAACGTGCAGGTTCCTTTGAGTCTCGTGCTTCACAATCATTTGCGAATTATCGGGACTGTAATGAAGTCGCGCAATGCCGAGGAGAAGCGAGCCATGGTTCGTCGCTTTGCTGAGTATGGCCTGCCGCTGTTTGCTGAAGGGCGGCTTCGTCCCATCGTCGGGCAGATCTTCCCACTGCCGGGTGCCGCGGAAGCGCACAAGTATATGGAGACCGGCGGTGGCTTCGGAAAGATCGTTCTCACAGTGGACGATGATCTCGAACTCTAGAGCCAAGGAGGGCAACAGGAATGCTGCCCTTCTAGATCTACGATTTGGCCAGAAACCAGGTCGCCAATCAAACCTCTGCCAATAGCCCTTTACCACATGCCTTCGAGAAGGAGCCCAGCGTGACCAACAATCAGGATTACGCCGTGAGATACGTTCAGCCAGTCAACGATATATTGGTCGATCGCTATGGAACAGATCACGGGCTGACCTCCTCTCAGAGTTCCATCATCAATCATATCATGATGCACCGAACTATTCGTGACTTCACGCACGAAGAGGTACTGGAGAGCGATATCACCGCAGCCATCGCGGCAGCTCAATCGGCGGCAACGTCGTCGCATCTTCAGAGCTGGAGCGTAATCAGAATTAGCGACCGCCAGCACAAGAGCGCTGTAAACAGACTTTGTGGCAATCAGGGACAGATCGATACCGCACCCTTGATGCTTGTGTGGCTAGCGGATCAGAGCCGCAACTTTGCGATCTCTGAAGAGGAGGGAACGTCCAACGATGCCTTCGATTATTTTGAGACAAGCATGCTAGGCATCATTGACGCCAGCATGGCCGCACAAAATGCTGCCCTGGCGTTCGAGGCCCTTGGCTACGGTACATGCTTCATCGGCGCCGTAAGAAACAATGCAGAAAAGCTGGCGTCGCTACTGAAGCTCCCCGATCGATGCATTCCGGTCGCAGGTTTGGTGATCGGTCGACCCGCGCTCCGAAACAGTACCGACATCAAGCCACGTCTGCCCCAACGAGTTGTTGTGCACGAAGAAACCTACCGGATCGCTCAACGTGACGAGATTTCTGCTTACGACCAGGTGATGAAGCGTTTCCAAAGCAAGCAGTGGATGGCTTCGGTCAATTGGTCGAGCAAGGTCGCTGTGCGCTTGAGTACGAAAGCCTCATTGGACGGGAGAGATCGTTACATGACGTTCATGCGATCCGCAAATGCGGGCGTTTTATAAACATTTGCGGTTTGGCGAGTCGGTGAATATGCGAGTGAAGGCGGGATGTCGATAGAGCTCGAATATGAATTCTTGGTCGGTCTCTTGCTTGCCGTTGTGGTCCTGGAATTGGCGGCACAGCGCCTCAGATTGCCGCCAGCCGCAGCTTTGATTGTAGGAGGCGCAGCTCTTGCCTTCGTTCCCGGCATTCCTGCGGTCACAATTGACCCCAACCTGATCCTCGTTATCTTCCTTCCTCCACTGCTGCTTAGCAGTGCGTACAGGACAGTTTGGCTAGATTTCAAACAATATTTCGCAGCGATTTCGTCTCTCGCCATAGGGGCGGTGGTCTTCACAACGGTCTCGGTTGGTTATGTTGTCCACTGGCTTCGACCCGACCTACCGTGGTCTGCCGCGTTCGCGCTAGGAGCTGTCGTCTCACCACCAGACGCCGTCGCTGCCAAGGCGGTGTTGGAAAAACTTCGACTACCTAACCGACTCACAGCAGTGTTGACGGGCGAGAGCTTGGTCAACGATGCCAGCGGACTTGTGCTATTTCACTTTGCGCTGGCCTCGGCCTTAAGCGGCTCTTTCTATCCCGCAAGTGCTGTTGGCTCTTTCCTCCTCGTATCGGTGGGAGGTGTGGCCGTGGGGTTTTGCATCGGTTGGATCTCGATGCGTCTGCTACGCCGGTTTGGTAACAGCGATCTCGTGGTCACGGGCACGATACTCCTTGCGGCGGTCTCCTATATGGTTTCGAGTGCCATGGGGTTCTCCGGTGTTTTGGCGACGGTGACTACCGGCCTCATGCTAGGCTGGCAACAGCATGAGATATTTTCGGCAACGACGCGCATTAAGGCCCAGGCTTTTTGGTCGATATTTGTCTTTCTGATAGAGTCGCTGCTATTCATTCTCGTTGGTCTATCTCTGAGAGAGGCGCTCGATCGGTTTGAGAGCCTTGGGGAAGGTGTCCGCAGTCTTGCCATGCCCGTGGCATGCGTCGTGTTGACTGTGATATGCGCACGCTTCCTGTGGCTCTTCGCCTCAGATTTGCTCTGGACTGCGCTGGTCAGGGTCGGTATCAAGCCGCGAAATCCTCCATCAATTCCAATCACAGTTATAGCTAGCTGGGCTGGGATGCGCGGTGTAGTGACGTTGGCTGCCGCACTCTCGCTCCCCGTTGGATTTCCAGGGCGCGACTTGGTTCTCGCTTCAGCGTTCGGAGTGATCTTAGTCACGGTACTCGTGCAGGGCACAACGTTGCCGCTTTTGATAAAGCTATTCCCTTCGATCTCTTTACAAAGCAACTCTCAGCTATCGAGAGAAGAGGCGACGGCAAGAAAAAAGATAGCCGATATTCAAATCCAAACGATGCAGCAGCATCCCGTGCGAAATCGACGTTCTGGAGGCATCGATGAGAACCTGTTTAGCGTCAACACGGCGCCACGCGTCGGTATTCAGACCGATTCTCTCCGCCCGCTTACAGTTGAGCATTTTGAAGCGGTCTTGGCCGCGATTAGGGTAGGGCGCTCGGAAGTTCTTCGCATGTACCGTTCGGGCCATCTTTCAGACCGCGCAATGAAAGATATAGAACAAGACCTGGATCTCAAAGAAATCGTTGCTGAGCGAAGATTGCGCGAAGGGAATCCGACTTGACAGGATGTGGTCAAATTTGCCGTCCGGCCCCTCTTTGGAGCTGCAAGGTGGCAACTGGCGTGATGCTGGCGCAGCAGCGTTAGACCGCATCAGTGCTCAGGCCTCCTGAGGAGTGCCGAATCCATCAATGCAATGCTTGTGATCTGGCTTTCCCAGCCGACAATGCCGACCACCCCAAAAAATTGGGGAGCTCGTGCATTCGCTGGAGCGTCGCTCAATCATATCATCGTCAAAGACTATCGTGTTTACCGACGAGATCCGTATCTACAATCGACGAAAGTGAGCCTCGACCCCGGTCGCTGGTGCCAGCAACTCCAACGGCCTACGCGTCAAGATTAGTAATCTCAGACGTTTCCGGCCAGGAAGCTCTGTGCCTTTTGCGGGAAGCGCTCAGCTAAAGCCGATAGCGTAAACTCCCTGTTCGGTGCACGATTTGAAGCCTGGCTAGCGTCGGCGGCGACCACGGGATTGATCATCATCTCGTCGACGCCAAGCTCGGCAGCGAGCGCTTCTACGCCGTCGGCCACCCGATCAGGTGATCCAATTATCCAAGAGCGACGGAAATTGGCTACCAGATCATCGTAGCGCTCTGGGAATTCCACCTGTTCAGACTGCTCGACGAGCATTTGCGGCTGCACAGGTTCACCCGAACGAAATGCAGACATGAAGTAAAGCTGTGACCGTGCTAGACGCTCGGCTTCTTCATCAGTCTTGCCCATCACTACGATTGCGGAGACTAGAACGCTGGGCTCAGGTTGTGCTGCACTGGGCACGAACCGATCTTTGTATAACTGAATGGCTTCCTTAGCTCCTTCCGCGCGAATGTGGTAGCCAAAGGCGTAGGGCAAGCTGAGCTCGGCGGCCAGTTGTGCTGAGTAAGACGATGTGCCGAGAATCCACGGTGATGGTGCGCTGCTAGCGTTCGGGACAGCTTTGAAGCTATATGACTGGCCGCCTTGGTCTACATCTACGCCGTGTGGCTGGTTCAGTGCCAAGAGGTTCGAGAGGTCACTGATGTAGCCCTCCTCGTTCTTCATCGGCGTCCCTCCACGGAGGAGGGAGCTCGTAGCCCAGTCGGCACCAGTCGATCGGCCAATCCCCAAGTCAACTCTACCGGGGAAGCATGCGTTCAACAGCCCCATTTGTTCGGCCACCAGGAATGGCGGATTCCGCTGCACTAGTTCCTGGGCTCTCGTTTTGGCTAGCGCAGGTTGGCCTCCAGTGTCGGCGACGATCAATTCAACGGGTCGACCGGCGATTTTGCCACTGCGCTCGTTCAGAAACAGCTGGAAACCGTCTTCCATCTGGCGGCCACCTGCGGCCAGGGCGCCGGATTTGCAGCTCAAGAAACCAATTCGGATTGGCTTTTCCTGAGCAAGCGCTGGAATAGCGGTGGCACCTGCGAGTGCAATTGCTGAACCCAATACTTGTCGTCTATTTAGCATGACATCCTCCCACATCTGCTATTTATCGATTGATAAACTGAGCGTAATGTTGGCATCGGTCAAGTGGCTAAATTCTAAAAAATGCAGGGGCGTACCGCGTGAAGTGTTTGATTTGGGGGTTTGCAACTGATAAATTAGACGCGAAAAGTTGGGGATTTGGAGGGAAAATCATGAAGTCTGGCCGCCGGTTATCACCCGACGACAGGGAACAGGAGATTGTCCGCGAAGCTGTTAATTTCTTCGCTGAATTTGGCTTTGAGGGAAACACACGGGAGCTGGCGCGAAGACTGGGTATAACGCAACCGCTTCTTTACCGATACTTTCCGACCAAGGACGCTTTGGTCGAAAAAGTTTACGAGGCCGTATTCATGCGCCGCTGGAATCCGTTCTGGGAGGATTTGCTTCAAGATCGTACGAAGACGCTGCACCAGCGACTCCGCGAGTTCTACAAGGATTACTCAAAAGTGATTTTGTCGTACGAGTGGGTGCGCCTGTTCATGTTCGCAGGCCTCAAGGGACTTGATTTCAACACCCGATATCTCGAGCTCCTCAGGCAGAGGGTCTTCTCTGTGATCATTGGGGAACTCCGTGTGGAGTATCAGCGTGAGCCGGTATCCAATGTGCCAATCACCACTCTCGAGGTCGAGGCGGTATGGGGCCTTCATGCGGCCATTTTCTACTTGGGTGTGCGGAAGTTCATCTACGACATGCCTGTCGACAACATCCAAACAGTTGTTGAAATGGAGTTGGACGTCTTCCTGAATGGAGTTCCGACGGTGCTCTCGAAGTGACAAAAATCAGACAACCAGGTCGAGTTCGATCCGAGTGTCTGGAGCTTTATAGGCAGCCAAAATATTACGCGTATTGTATCGTCTATGCCGCAATTATTTAACCGAAAGACCCAAAAGAGTTTGCGAGTTTGTCGGTTTGTCGTGACTTTGTGGTCTCGGTCGCTTTCAGCACCTGTTCGAGAGGCTTCAGATCAGTATACGTACCCGCAGTCCACCGAGCTTCGTGCAGATTTTCAATACGGAAGCTGATATTAAGCAGATACGCATCATCTGACAATGCGCCAGCATCGTGCAATTTTTTCGTGAAATCCAACCAAGTTGACCTGCCACTGCGAATTTCCTCCAGAATGGATTAGACCGTATGTTCGCGGGGTGAGTGTGGCCCGCCCCCGCGGTAAGCTGAATTCGGGGGTTGCTCTGGATTGGCCGGAGCCTTGCCCCATGCTTAGCGAGGGCGAACCATGAAAGAAGATAGCGTATTCTTCATTGGCCTGGATACATCCAAGTCGAAGATTTCAGTTGCGGTTGCCGATGGAGCGCGCAACGGCGAGGTGCGGTTTTTTGGCGACATCTCCTCGGAACCGGCGTCTGTGACGTCGATGGTCAACAGACTTTCAAAGCGTGGAGGGAAGCTTCACTTTTGCTACGAAGCAGGTCCGACCGGTTACGGCCTTTACCGTCAGATTATCGAACTGGGACACGACTGCGTGGTGGTGGCACGATCGCTCGTGCCCAGGCGTGCGGGCGACCGGGTGAAGACAAACCGCCGGGATGCCGTAAGCCTGGCGCGGCTGCACC
>NZ_JBGLYS010000058.1:0-20536 GCF_047304155.1 Rhizobium sp. Rhizsp42
GGGCATCTCCCCCACAGGGGGGGAGATCGACTCGTGGCTTGCTCTCAGCCAGCCAACGAAAGTGGAGCGAGCGGTCGCGCCCAGCCAATCTCCCCCCTTGTGGGGGAGATGCCCGGCAGGGCAGAGGGGGGTAATCCTGGCGCGACGACAACGTGCAGCATTTGCGGCTCGGCTATAGCTGACCTCGGCGCCCGTGCCCCCCTCATCTGCCTGCCGGCATCTTCTCCCCGTGGGGGAGAAGGGACTCGTGGTGGGCCACTCGCGCCGACCTTCCCTTCGCCCCAACGGGGAGAAGGTGGCCCGAAGGGTCGGATGATGGGGCCACACCCGCTGAGCAACAACGGTGTATCTCGCAACCATCGCCATCACCCCCACACCCCAGCACTCACCCCTGAAAACCCCGCCATCCGCAACTCCCTGGCATCACTGAGCCCCAGCGGCTGATGCGTCGCCGCAATCACGATGCCGCCAGCCCCACGGTGCGCCTCGATCAACCCGGCGAAGAGCTGGTCGGCGCTGGCGTCGAGGGCTGCCGTCGGTTCGTCGAGGATCCAGACGGGGCGGTGGGAGACCAAAAGCTTGGCGAAGGCGAAGCGGCGTTGTTGGCCGGCGGAGAGGTAGCCGAAGGGGAGATGGGTGATGCCGGAGAGGCCGACCGCATCGGCGGCGTCTTCGATCGACATTCCGCGACCGCCCCCAGTATCGCCAAGATGGGTATCGCCGAGGTAGCGGCGCCAGAAAGCGAGGTTTTCGTCCACCGTCAGCTCGCTCTTCATGGCGTTGCGGTGGCCGAGATAGTGGCTGATCTCGGGGAGCCGGATGTCGGTGTCGCCGTTTGCATTGGTGACGGTGATCGTGCCGGTTTCCTGGCGCAGCAGGCCCGCCAGCACGCGCAGCAGGGTCGATTTTCCGGAGCCGTTTTTGCCAGTCAGAACCAGGGCTTCGCCTGAGGTCAGGCTAAAGGACACGCCTTCGAAAATCAGCTCTTCGCCTCTGCGGGCGGCGAGATCGGAGGCTTGGAGATGCATGGGGGTTCCGGGGTTCACGTTTTTAGTCATGCGATGCAAAAAAATCAGAAATGGTTGGTCCCTCTCTGGCAGCTTTTGCCGAAGTTATCTATATGTGGATTACCACGCCAGCGGTCGGCGTGAATTTCATCCTAGCGCCGAACATGAGGTCTGACTTCATGTGCGGACCGCGGAAATGGCCGTACCCGCATCCTGATGTGCCTTTAGTGCATAGGCGTCCGCACAATTGTGTTCGCGATCAGAAACGGGGTCTCTCGTGTCTAAATCACTTGATAGCTTCCACTGTCGTTCCGTCCTTACCGTCGATGGTAAGGACTATGTCTATTTCAGCCTGCCGAAGGCCGAGGCAAACGGCCTGCCCGGCGTTTCCAAGCTTCCCTATTCGATGAAGGTTCTGCTCGAGAACTTGCTGCGCTTCGAGGATGGCCAGTCCGTGACCAAGGAACACATCCTTGGCGTCGCCGAATGGCTGAACAACAAGGGCACGGTCGAAAACGAAATCGCCTATCGCCCGGCGCGCGTTCTGATGCAGGACTTCACCGGCGTTCCCGCCGTCGTCGACCTTGCGGCGATGCGCGACGCGATGGTGTCGCTCGGCGGCGATCCGGAGAAGATCAACCCGCTGGTGCCGGTCGATCTCGTCATCGACCACTCTGTTATCGTCGACGAATTCGGCACGCCGCAGGCGTTTTCGAGGAACGTCGAGCTCGAATACCAGCGCAACGGCGAGCGCTACCGCTTCCTGAAGTGGGGCCAGCAGGCTTTCCAGAATTTCCGCGTCGTGCCTCCGGGCACCGGCATCTGTCACCAGGTCAACCTCGAATATCTCGGCCAGACCGTGTGGACGAAGGAAGAGGACGGCGAGACGATCGCTTATCCGGATACTTGCGTCGGGACGGACAGCCACACGACGATGATCAACGGTCTCGGCGTTCTCGGCTGGGGCGTCGGCGGTATCGAAGCGGAAGCAGCCATGCTCGGCCAGCCTGTCTCGATGCTCCTTCCTGAAGTCATCGGCTTCAAGCTGACGGGCAAGCTCAAGGAAGGCGTGACCGCCACCGACCTCGTGCTGATGGTCGTGCAGATGCTGCGCAAGAAGGGCGTGGTCTCGAAGTTTGTCGAGTTCTTCGGCCCCGGCATGGACAACATGCCGCTCGCCGACCGCGCGACGATCGGCAATATGGGCCCGGAATACGGCGCCACCTGCGGCTTCTTCCCTGTTGATGGCGAGACCATCAACTACCTCACCATGTCCGGCCGTTCGCATGACCGCATCGCGCTGGTCGAAGCCTATTCGAAGGCGCAGGGCATGTGGCGCGAGGGCGATGGCTCCGATCTCGTCTTCACCGATACGCTCGAGCTCGATCTCGGCGACGTCGTGCCCGCCATGGCCGGCCCGAAGCGTCCCGAGGGCCGTATCCCGCTGGAAAACATCGCTTCCGGTTTCGCCGGCTCGATGGATGCCGATTACAAGAAGCCCGGCCAGCTCTCCAACCGCTATGCCGTCGAAGGCACCGATTTCGATCTCGGCCATGGTGACGTGGCGATTGCCGCCATCACGTCGTGCACCAACACGTCGAACCCGTCGGTCCTGATCGCCGCCGGCCTGCTTGCCCGCAATGCCGTTGCCAAGGGCCTGAAGACCAAGCCGTGGGTTAAGACCTCGCTGGCGCCGGGATCTCAGGTGGTCGGCGAGTATCTGGCGAAATCCGGCCTGCAGGCCGATCTCGACAAGCTCGGCTTCAACCTCGTCGGCTTCGGCTGCACGACCTGTATCGGCAATTCCGGTCCGCTGCCGGCGCCGATCTCGAAGACGATCAACGACAAGGGCCTTATCGTTTCGGGCGTTCTCTCCGGTAACCGCAACTTCGAAGGCCGTATCTCGCCCGACGTGCAGGCGAACTATCTGGCCTCGCCGCCGCTCGTCGTCGCTTACGCTCTGGCTGGTACTGTGCAGAAGGACCTGACGAAGGAGCCGATCGGCGAGGACCAGAGCGGCAACCCCGTCTATCTGAAGGATATCTGGCCGACCTCGCACGAAGTGCAGGCCTTCATCCAGAAATACGTCACCCGCGAACTCTACGAGACGAAATATGCCGACGTCTTCAAGGGTGATGCCAACTGGCAGGCCGTGCAGGTTCCTCCTGGCCAGACCTATGCCTGGGACGACAACTCGACCTATGTGCAGAACCCGCCCTACTTTGTCGGCATGGGCAAGACCGGCTCCGGCGTTTCCGACATCAAAGGCGCGCGTGTCCTCGGTCTCTTCGGCGACAAGATCACCACCGACCACATTTCTCCGGCCGGTTCGATCAAGGCTGCCTCGCCAGCCGGCGCCTATCTCTTGGAGCACAATGTCGGCGTTGCCGATTTCAACCAGTACGGCACGCGTCGCGGCAATCACGAGGTGATGATGCGGGGCACGTTTGCCAACATCCGCATCCGCAACCACATGCTCGGCCCGAACGGCAAGGAAGGTGGCTACACCATCCATTACCCGTCGAAGGAAGAGGAATCGATCTACGACGCGGCCATGCAGTACAAGGCCGAGGGCGTTCCGCTCGTCATCTTCGCCGGCGTCGAATACGGCAACGGCTCGTCGCGCGACTGGGCGGCGAAGGGCACCAACCTGCTCGGCGTCAAGGCCGTGATCGCGCAGAGCTTCGAGCGCATCCACCGCTCCAACCTCGTCGGCATGGGCGTCATTCCCTTCGTCTTCGAGGAGGGCATGACCTGGGCGACGCTGGGGCTGAAGGGCGACGAGACGGTCACCATCGAGGGGCTTGAGAACATCAAGCCGCGCGAGAAGAAGATCGCGAGGATCACCTATGGCGACGGCACGGTGAAGGATGTTCCGCTCTTGTCGCGCGTCGATACGCTCGACGAGGTGATCTACCTCAACAATGGCGGCATCCTGCAGACGGTATTGCGGGATCTCGCAGCCTGATCGGCGCTGATTTTTAAGAAATGCGTGATAATGGCCGCCGGAAAGTGATTTCCGGCGGCTTTTTCGTGGTCTGGAGGGCTATGAGGGGCCGGCCTCACGGCGAAGTGTTGCGGAGTTGTCCCACGCGGGCGCCGTCTCACCCGTTCGTGATTTTTCGTTTGGATCGGGAGCGATTATCTCTAGGTTGAAGAGATGGAGACCCTGCCAACCTTTTTGGTCCGGCAAGGGTGGGAGAGGAAAAGAGGTAGAGGTGCAATGTCGCCGCGGTTTTTGATTTCGCTGATTGCAGGTGTCGCTCTGGCGAGCCCTTTGCTCGCCGAGGAGGCGCCCAAAGGCGTGGTCGAACTGTTCACCTCCCAGGGTTGCGCCTCATGCCCTCCCGCTGATGCGGCCTTTCGCAAGCTCGTTGAGCGCGGCGATGTCATCGCTCTGGCCTATCATGTCGATTACTGGAACTACATGGGCTGGGCCGATACGCTGAGCTCGAAGGAAAACACCGAGCGCCAGTACGGCTATGCGAAGACCATGGGCCGCGCCAATGTCTACACGCCGCAAGTGGTGGTGAACGGCCGCGATCATGTCATGGGCTCGGATATCGGCGGCATCGAGAAGAAGGTCGACGGCTTTCTGACCGGTGGCGAAGGGCTGACCGTGCCGATCAAGGTCGAGGTCAAGGGCGACCAGCTCGAGATCAACGTCGCGCCCGGTCAGGGCAAGGCCAGTGTCGTCATGGTCTATTTCGATCGCGAAAAGACGATCGAAGTGCAAAAGGGCGAAAACAGCGGCCAGAAGATCGCATATACCCACAGCGTCTCTGATGTCGAAACGGTTGGCATGTGGGACGGCAAGGAAACAAAGCTGACGCTCCCCGCCACCGTGCTGCAAAAGCCCGATCTGGAGGGATGCGCGGTGCTGCTGCAGTCGTCGACGACGGATGGAACGCCATCGGCGATCCTTGGCGCCACCGTGGTCATGGCCGGCAAGAACATCTGAGCCGTTAGGCATAAGCATGTCGCGCAAAACTGTGCAGCGGTTTTGCGGCGACGACATGCGACAAAACAAAGACTTGAAGCGTGACAAGCAAATCCGAAGGATTGCGACACGCTTCCAAGAATTTCATCTGTCTTATCAGGTGGAAGCGGGGCGGCCCGACTGATCGTATTCGGGGCTGGGGTTAAGGTCGATACGGTCAGCCGGGCCCTTTGGCGCGCTGGCGCCAAACAGTCACATCTCCTCCAAAGTGCCGAAAGACGATGCGCAGAATTCAGTCTCGGCGAATCCGCTGAGGATGCGCCGGTCAAGTGCGAGCGAATTTCACTTTTAATTGAGGCGCTGTTTTGACTGAATTGCGGCACGCGGCAGATTGCACAGACTATGCTTAATGCGCGCGAGGCCGTGCTTGCAATTTGTAAAGGCTAAGGCAAACTGTCACCCGCGTGTCACGAACGGAGGCATTCGAGACTGATGACAGATCAGCCGGATTTGCGGCGTGGGAATAATCGGGCCACCGACAGCGATTCCCCCGTCGTCGTGGATATCAGGGACTTCAAGCAGAGCAAGGACCCGTTGCCGGTGACGTTTCACCGGCGAGAGCTGGATGCGATCCTGTGGATCTACGGGCGCATGGTCGGCGAAGGCGAGTGGCGGGACTACGCGATCGACCACCTGAAGGACCTTGCCGTTTTCTCCGTCTTCAAGCGCTCCGGCGAAATGCCGCTCTTCCGCATCGAAAAGAATCCCAAGCTCGCCGCCAAGCAGGGCGCCTATTCCGTCGTCAACACCCACGGCCAGATCCTGAAGCGCGGTCACGACCTGCAGCAGGTGCTGAAAGTGTTCAACAAGTCGCTGAAGCTGGTCGAAAAGTAGGCGCTATCAATCCAGAAACAGCGTCGCCGGATAGGTGTCTGGATCGGGATCGGTCGAGGTGCCGTCGCCGAGCGTCCGCTGCATCAACATCGTGTCCAGCCAGCGACCTTGCTTGAAGCCGGACCCCTTGATGCGGCCGATTTCCTCAAAGCCGTGGCTTGCATGCAGCGCGATCGAGGCCGGGTGCGCACCGCCGATCACGGCGATCATCTGGCGGAAACCGAGCGCCGTCGAACGCGCTATCAACTCCTCCAGCAACCGCTTGCCGACACCCTTGCCCCGCGCCTCCGGCGCCAGATAGATCGAATCCTCGACCATGAAGCGATAGGCCGGACGCGTGCGGAAGGCCGATGCATAGGCATAGCCGACGAGCGCGCCTGTCTCGTCCACGGCGACGATATAGGGGTAGCCCTTCGACACGATCGCTTCGAAGCGGGCAGCCATTTCCTCGCGATCCGGTGGGGCGATCTCGTAGCTCGCGACACCGTTCAGGACGGAGTCGCGGTAGATGGCGGTGATCGCGTCGATATCGGAAAGGGAAGCGTCGCGGAGAAGAACGGGCATGGGCGGGCCAATGGCTGGAGAGGTGGTGTTCGTTGCTTGAAGAGCATTCGCAGCGGCGGTTGGCAAGGGGAAAGCAGACGGGCTGCGGTGGTTGCGGGCGGATGGTCCATTGGCGTGGCATCTGTGGAAGCGTGCTTAGATTCTCGGGACGAGCCCGAGAATGACGGCGGAGTGTGTGGTTGCCGCCGGTAACCTATTGAAAAAAGGCATTTACCCCCTCTCGACGTCATCCTCGGCCTTGTGCCGAGGATCTAAGCACGCCTCCACGCGCTCGACCTCAATGGCTGTTCATCGCCTGCTTCGCCGAGCACCACCTCTCCGTCTACCGCTCAGCCCGATACCCAACCCGAGAACTTTCCCCCTGGAGTGGCATTGCAACTTCGGCGTTTCCAAAGCCTTGCCTCTTGCGGCTGCCTGCTTTAGCTCAGAAGTGAAATGGAGCAGACCTAATGATTTTCATGGTAATCGCGGTCCCGATCGTCTTGGTCTGCTTCCTGCTGTTTCCCCGCCACACGCTGATCGTCGTTGCCGCCCTTGCCTGCGTCGGCGCTGCCGTTGGTCTCTATCTCTATTTCCAGCAATCCGACCGGCTGAACTCGGCGAGCCTGGTGTCGGGCACGAGCAGCGGGACCAGCGGTTGCCAGGATCCGGACAAGCCGGTTTTCGTCGAGCTTTCGAATGCCTCCGACCGGCAGGTCAATATCGTGCGCTTCCGGCTGATCGCGAAGCGTCCGGGGTTCAGCGGCGAGGTCTATTCTGATTATTTCAGCAGCGACAAGATCATCGCGCCGCATAGTGAGTACGGCAGCTGCTGGGCGCTGAACCGATACCGAGGTCTGGACACCCTGCCGGGCCGACCCGCACCTAGTGATTTCGAATGGTCCGTCGATATCTCGTCGGTCGATTTCGCCGGCAACTAGGCAAGCCTCCTCGGGCCCGTCGATCGGCCAAAGAAAAACCGCCTGCAACATCTCTGCTGCAAGCGGTTCTGATCGTCTCGAACTTGTCGTCTTGATCAAGGGCGACAGTGTCGCCCTCTCTCGCTCTTCGTCTTACTTGCGGTTGCCCATGAACTGCAGAAGGAACATGAAGAGGTTGATGAAGTCGAGGTAGAGCGTCAGCGCGCCCATGATCGCCTTGCGGCCGGCCATGGTGGCGTCGTCGGCGGCGTAGTACATTTCCTTGATGCGCTGCGTGTCGTAGGCGGTCAGGCCCGCGAAGATCAGCACACCGATGACCGAGATCGCGAACTGCATGGCCGAGGAGGCCAGGAAGATGTTGACGATCGAGGCGATGATCAGGCCGAAGAGACCCATCATCAGGAACGAGCCCATGGCCGACAGATCACGACGGGTCGTGTAGCCGTAGAGCGACAGCGCGCCGAACGAGGCGGCCGTCACGAAGAAGGTCTGCACGACGCTCTGGCCGGTGTAGATCAGGAAGATCGACGACAGCGACAGGCCGACAAGCGCTGCATAGACCGCGAAGGTCGTCTGCGCGGCCGATACGCTCATCGAGTTGATCCTGAAGCTCAGGAAGAAGACCAGCGCCAGCGGAGCGAAGATCACCACCCACTTCAGCGGGCTGGTGTAGATCGCGGCGCCGAATGCGGTCAGCTGGCCGTCGGAGACGGCGAATGTGAATGCGAAATAGGCGGCCAGGCCGGTGATCGCCAGGCCGATAGCCATCAGGTTGTAAACCTTCAGCATATAGCTGCGAAGGCCCTGATCGATCTCGCCGGTCTGGACACCGCTCTGAACGCGGCCCTGGTAATTTCTTAGGTCAGCCATGATTTCCTCTTGTCAGCCCCGAATGAACACGGTGTCGGGTTTTCTTGCCCGGGCGCCGCTGCGGAGCTTCAGCATGCCTGCTGATAATATGAGCCTTTCGCTCTTTGCAAACAAGAGCCTTGCAACCCGCGATCGGGTTAAATCGCCGTAAGGTGCCGGAATTATTTCAACCCGGCCACTCAGAGCTCGCGCAAAACGGGTGCCGCCTTCTGGCCGAGAATGCGCCATGTGCCGATCAGGCCGATGCCGACGGTCAGCACCAGCGCCGTGACGATCGTCATGCCGGCGACGTCAGGCAGGAACTGCGAGGGAATCTTCATGATGCGGGCGACGATGAACCAGGCGGCGACGCCACCCGAAAGCAGGGCGAAGACAGCGGTTGCGAGCCCGAGGATCAGATACTCGTAGCAGAAGGCGCGCATCAGCATGCGCCTCGTGGCGCCGAGCGTCTTCAGCACCACGGCGTCATGCGTGCGGGCGCGGTTGCCGGCGGCGAGCGCGCCTGCGAGCACCAGCACCGAGGCGATGAGGGCGACGGAGGCCGCGGCGCGGATCGCGGTCGCCAGCTGCGCCACCAGCGAATTGACGATATCGATCGCATCCTTGACGCGTACGCTCGTGATCGTCGGATAGGTGTTGGTGACCGATTTCAGGATCGCGGCCTCCTCAGCCGACGTCGCCGAGGGATCGGTGAGTGTTGCCAGCCAGGCATGCGGGGCGCCCCTGAAGGTGTTGGGCGAGAAGACCATGACGAAATTGATCGACAGGCTCTCCCACTGCACCTTGCGCAGATTGGCGATCTTCGCCGTCATGTTGCGGCCGAGCACGTTGACGGTGACGGTATCGCCGACCTTGAGGCCGAGTTCGCCGGCCTCTTCGGCGGAGAAGGAGACCAGCGGCTCGCCGCTGTAATCCTTGTCCCACCATGTGCCCTCGGTCAGGGCGGCGTTTTCGGGCAGCGTCTCGGAGTAGGTGATGCCACGGTCGCCGCGCAGCACCCACTGGCCCGATGGCGGCACCTTGCGCTTGGTCACGTCCTCGCCGTTGAAGGCAAGGATGCGGCCGCGCAGCATCGGCACCTCGACGAGCTTGCCCTCGGGCGCATCGGTCTTCACCAGATTGCGGAAGCCGTCGAGCTCGGCGCCCTGGATATCGACGAAGAAGAAGTTGGGCGCGCCATCGGCCATGCGGCCGGTGAGCTGCTGGCGCAGATTACCGTCGATCAGCGTCAGGGTGACCAGCAGCGCCAGGCCGAGGCCGAGCGAGAGCACGACCGAGGGGGTGAGCGCGCCGGGGCGATGGATGTTGCCGATCGCAAGCCTCAGCGCCGGCGAGTTGACCCGCGGGCTGCGGCGGGCAAGCCACGCGATGCCAGCTGCGACAAGGCGCAGGACGACGAAGGCAAAGGCGATGGCGCCGATGAAGACAATCGCGATGAAGCGATCATGGGCGGTCGCCACCGCAAGGGCGGCAAGTGCTGCGAGGAAGACGGCGGCCATCAGAATGTAGGGCCAGGAAGGCAGGCGGCGGGCCTCGAAGCCCTGCTCGCGAAACAGCGCCGTCGGCGGCACTTCGCGGGCGTGGCCGAGCGGCATGATGGCGAAGGCGAGCGTTGTCAGGATGCCGAAGAGAACGGCGAGCGACAGCGCCACCGGATAGAGCGTCGGCGCGGTAGAGACAGGCAGGAACTGCGCCAGGAACTGGGCCGCGAGAATAGGCGCGGCCGCACCGATGACGAGACCGATGGCGATGCCGCCAAGCGCGATCAGGCCGATCTGGAAGAGGTAGATGAGGACAACAGTCGAGGCCGGCGCACCCAGGCACTTGAAGGTGGCGATCGTCGTGCGCTTGGCATCGAGGAAGGCGCGCACGGCATTGGCCACGCCGACTCCGCCGACGATCAGCGCTGTCAGGCCAACCAGCGTCAGGAATTGCGAGAAACGCTCGATGTTTTCAGTAAGCGAAGGGGCGGCGCGGTCGCTTGTGCGGATCGACCAGCCGGCCGAGGGGAAATCCTTGGTGGCGCGGTCGCGGATGCCAGCCATATCCGATCGGTCGTTCAGCTTGACCTTGTAGCTGTGCTCGACGAGGCTTCCCGTCTGGATCAAGCCCGAGGCCTGCAGCGCCTGGCGGCTCACCATCAGGCGCGGCGCGAAGCCGAAACCTTCCGAGACCGCGTCCGGCTCGGTCTTCACCGTGCCGGTGATGTTGACGATGACGTTGCCGAGCAACAGCTCGTCGCCGATCTTGAGGCCGAGGCGTTCCAGAAGCAGAGGCGCGGCCAGCGCGCCATAGGTGCCATCCTGATCGGCAAGAAGCGTATGCAGGGGATAGTTGGGCTCGGCCTCGAAGCTGCCGTAGAGCGGATAGGCATCGTCGACGGCCTTGACCTCGACCAGCGCCTGATCCGATCCATCCGGCTTGCGGGCCATGGAGCGCAGGCCTGTCGAGACCGAGACCTTGCCGAGCGAGCGCAGGAAATCGAGCTCGTTGGCGGCCGCTTCGCGGTTGTTGAGCTCGAAGCGCACGTCGCCGGCCAGAATCTCCTGGCCGCGTGTGGCAATCGTGTCGGTGATCGACTGCGAGACCGAGTTGACCGCGGCAATCGCCCCGGTGCCGAGCGCGATGCAGGCGAGGAAGATGTAGAAGCCTCTGAGGCCGCCGCGCAGCTCACGAAGGGCAAGACGGAAGGCGAGCGCGATACGCGGGGTGATCAGCGTCATGCAATGGCCACTTCGGCTTCAATCGCGGCGCTGTCGCCTTCTATCTTGCCGGAACGGACGCGGATCTGGCGCGAGCAGCGCTTGGCGAGCGCGTTGTCGTGGGTGACGAGGACAAGCGTCATGCCGCGCTCGGCCTGCTTGGAAAACAGGAGATCTGCGATCTGGCGGCCGGTGTCGGTGTCGAGATTGCCTGTTGGTTCGTCCGCGATCAGGAGCGCCGGCGATGGTGCAAGCGCGCGGGCGATCGCCACGCGCTGCTGCTCGCCGCCGGAAAGCTGGCCGGGATAGTGGTTCAACCGATCACCGAGGCCGACGGATTTCAGCTCGCGACGGGCGATCTCGAAGGGATTGGCGACATTGGCGAGCTCAAGCGGCACGGCGACGTTTTCAAGCGCCGTCATGTTGGCGATCAGGTGGAAGGACTGGAAAACGATGCCGATGTTGCGACCACGGAAATCGGCGACCTGATCCTCGCTCATCGTGTGGAGGGGCGCTTCGTTGATATTGATCTCGCCGCTATCCAGCCGCTCAAGCCCGGCCAGCACCATCAGCAGCGTCGACTTGCCGGAGCCGGAGGGCCCGACGATGCCGACTGATTCACCGGCGGCGATCTCAAGGTCGATGCCCTTCAGCACATGCACGGAGGCCGCGGCACTGCCGAGCGTCAGATCGGCCCGTTTCAGATCGATGATGGTTTTTGCCAACGGTAAATGCCCTACCTATATGAAAGCCCAGCTGCCGCCAATTTAGGGACAATGGAATGAGATTTAAAGTTGCGGGTCTTCACATCGCTGTCATCGTCTTTTCGATGATGCTTTCGGTTTCAGCGCAGGCGCGCACGATCAATCTCGTCGGCTTCGGCGACAGCCTGATGGCGGGGTATCAATTGCCACCCGGCGACGGCTTTCCGGAGAAGCTGCAGGCGGCGCTGAAGGCCAAGGGGCTCGATGTTACGGTGGCGAACGCAGGCGTCTCCGGCGACACCACGACGGGCGGGCTTTCGCGCATCGACTGGTCGGTGCCCGATGGCACCGATGGGGTCATTCTGGAGCTCGGCGCCAACGATGCGCTGCGGGGGATCGCGCCCGAACAAAGTGAGAAGAACCTCGACCAAATGATTACCCGGCTCAAGGAACGCGGGATCGCGGTCTTTCTCGCGGGCATGATGGCGCCGCCGAACATGGGTGGCGACTACGCGGCGCGGTTCAATCCGATCTACGAGAAACTCGCCAAAAAACATGGGCTTACGCTCTATCCGTTCTTCCTCGACGGCGTCGTTCTCGATGCGTCGCTGAAGCTGGAAGACGGCATGCACCCCAATTCCAAAGGCGTGGATACCATGGTTCAAAAGATGGAACCGGCAATCACACAATTCATTGGAACGTTGCCGACTGTGAAGAATTAGGGACTTGCGCACGTGATCAATGCGTGATTCCGTGTGAGCACCTGCAAAAGATTCGGGGAGTGCTCGTTATGCCGAGACTGTTTACCGCCCTCGAAATTCCGCGCAATGCGGCGATGAGCCTGTCATTGTTGCGCGGTGGTCTCCCTGGCGCCCGATGGATCGATGTGGAAAATTACCACATCACCTTGCGCTTCATCGGCGATGTCGATAATCGCACGGCCGACGAGATCGTCGACCGGCTCGACCGCATCGACAGGCCGGAATTCCAGATCAAGCTCGACGGCATCGGCGCTTTCGGCTCCAAGAAACCGCATTCGGTCTGGGCCGGCGTGACGCAAAATCCCGAGATGTATGCCTTGCAGGCCGAAATCGAGCGGATCTGCCAGCGGATTGGCCTTCCGCCGGATCCGCGCAAGTTCACCCCGCATGTGACGCTGGCGCGGCTGAAATCCTCGCGCGTCGACGATGTGGTTCATTATCTCGCCGGACGCGGCAATTTCCAGACCGCATCCTTCACCGTGCCGCGCTTCGTGCTTCTCTCGTCGCGCGATTCGGTCGGCGGCGGGCCCTATCTGACGGAAGAGGTGTTCCCGCTGCGCGAGGCGCTGTCTGCGCCCAGCGTCGACAACAGCTTCCTGCAGCCGGCCAAGAGCCTGGCGTAAACGGCCTCGAAGCCGTCGGCGCCGCCATAATAGGGATCGGGGATATCCTCTCCGCTCCCGAGCGCCAGCTCACCGAACAGATGGACGTTTCGAGCTTCGGGATCGAGCGCCTTCAAGGCCGCGACATTGTTTCGGTCCATGGCGATGATCAGATCGAAATCGGCAAAATCATGCTTGCGGATGCGCCGCGCGCGCTGAGATGATATGTCTATGCCGTGATGGCGGGCGGTCGCGATCGACCGTCTGTCGGGCTCATCGCCCTCATGCCAGCTACCAGTGCCGGCGGAATCGATGTGAAAGCGGTCGGAGAGGCCGGCTTCGGCGGTAAGGTGGCTGAAGACGCCTTCGGCCAGCGGCGAACGGCAGATATTGCCCATGCAAACAAACAGGATACTGGTGCGTTTCATAAGAGACCCATGGTGAACGCAAAGGACAATCGCATGAAACGGGACAAACTGGAACGCCAGGCGATCAGCGATGAACTGGCGAAACTCGACGGCTGGTCGCTCGGCGATAGCGGCAAGTCGATCACCAAGAGCTACAAGTTCAAAAACTTCGTCGAGGCCTTCGGCTTCATGACGGAGGCGGCGCTGGCAGCCGAAAAGCTCGACCATCATCCGGAATGGTTCAACGTCTATTCCAAGGTGGATGTGACGCTGAGCACCCATTCGGCCGACGGGCTGACGGAGCTCGATTTCAAGCTGGCGAGCCTGATGGAGAAAGCGGCGGCGCGACGGATCGATTGAATCGCAGCCGAAGACCCCCCATATTCTGGCCTCAAAAGGGCCAAGTGGAACATAAAGGGCCAAGTGGACAGGGACCAAGTGGACATGGACGACGTCAAATACGGTGAAATCCTGCTGCCGGGCGATGAAGAAACGCAGGAGCGGCGGGAGAAGAGCGTTCGGCAGAAATTCTGGCCGACCTTCCGCAAGGCGGCGCGCAAGATCCCCTTCTCGCGCGATGTCGTGGCCGCCTATTACTGCGCGCTCGACCGCGAAACACCGCTCAAGGTGCGCGGCACCCTGCTCGCCGCACTCGCCTATTTCGTGCTGCCCGTCGACATGATCCCCGACGTTCTTGTCGGCATCGGCTTCACCGACGACATCGCCGTCCTCTCGGCCGCCTTCGCCATGGTCAACCGCCACATCCGCCCCAACCACTACGAAGCCGCCGACAAGGCGCTGCAGGACGCGCCCGATCGCGTGCGGCCCGAGGATATGAAGACGGTGTAGGCCGGCTGTTCGCCGGCCCTCACCCTGACCCTTCACGCTGACCTTTTACACTTGGCGCGCGCCTTTCAGCTGCGCCAGATATTCGCTGCGCGAAAACGGGTTTGGGCCCGATCGACGGCGCACCGGCGCCGCGCCCCTGACCGGCCGATAGCCTGAAAACTCCGTTTCCATCGTCCCGAGACCGCTTGTTAGCGACGGCAAAGCGCGCTGGACGTCGTGAACATTGATGGCGGCGATCGTGCCGGAAAGCATCATCATCTCTCCGCTGGCGACTGGCGGTTCGAGCGCGGCGTCGAGGCGCATCAGCAGGCTTTGCACGCGTGGCAGCGCGTCGGCGGGCATGTCGATCGTGATGCGGTCGATCGGCTCGCAGACTTCCGTTCCGGCGATCCGCAACGCCTGCGCCAGCACCAGAGGCGTCAGATTGCGATGGTCCGACGGGGTGCTTGTCGTCCACTTTCGTAGCCTGGTGATCTCGGTGATGGAAACCGAGGCATTGATCACCTGCCAGCCATGGACACCCTGGCTGAATGCGCTTTCGAGGGCTTCGTCGATCGCCTTGAAGGCGAATGGCGGTGCCGCACCCGGTTCGACCTCGAAGACCAACCGATGCCGACCTTCGCTTCCGCTCGCTTCGACGCGAAGCCCGATCGTTGCCAGAAACGGATCGGGCGCATGTTCGATAGCGTTTCCGACGCCGAGGATGCGTTCGACATAGATCGGGGAGGTGTCGAGGAAGCGTACGGAAAGGCCGTAGTCCGCCTTCAGCGTGTGCTCGATCACTTCCTTCTGGACCTCGCCATAGAGCGAGATCGACAGGCCGTCCTCGCCATCGCCCTGGCGAAGATTGATCAGCGGGTCCTGTTCGGAGAGCTGGGAGAGGGCCTTCCACACCGCAGGCGCATCCGCCTTGTCATCCGGCACGATCGCCGCTTCCAGCATGGGCGGCGCGAACTGCTTTTGCGGGGCCGTTGCGCGGTCTCCGATCCAGTCCCCGACCTTGATGTCTGAGAGACCTCTCACTCTGGCGATATCCCCCGCCTGGGCGACGTCGCTGCGTCTCACGCGCCCTTCGGCAAAGATCTCGATATCGGTGACGCGGTTCTCCTTGTGGGCGATCGGGATCCGGTCGCGAACGCGCAGGGCGCCTGACACCACACGAAGCAGCGCAAGCTTCTCTCCCGCCGCATTGCGCTCGACCTTGAAGACGGTTGCCGAGATCGGGCCGTCCTTCGGCGGTATCGGCGCCGGAAGAAGATCGGTGATGCCGTCGATCAGCTCCTCGATCCCGGCGCCTGTTATGGCCGAGCCGAAGTAGACCGGGAAGATCAGGCCATCGGCGGTTTGCCGCGCCAGCCGTTCCCGTAGCGTTCCGGCCTCCACCGCGCGATCCTCCGCGAAGGCGGCAAGCAGGTCGTCGTCGCGCTCGGCGAGCGCCTGCAGCACGGCCGCGCGGAAGCCCCGGTCACGCCAGGCGCCGGGTTCGTAGCGCACAAGCGGCGTTCCTTGTGCGCTGACGGATCCCATCGGCGCGAGGGCTGTCGTCAGGCGGTCGCGGAGATTGGCAAGTGCCGTCTCACCATCGGCGCCGCGCCGATCGACCTTGTTGACGAAGATGACGGTCGGCACCTTCAGCCGGGCAAGGGCACGCATCAGGACGCGGGTCTGCGCCTGAACGCCTTCGACGGAGGAGACGACGAGCACCGCGCCGTCAAGCACACCGAGCACGCGTTCGACTTCGGCAATGAAATCGGGATGGCCCGGTGTGTCCAGAAGGTTGATCCGCGTGCCGCGTGCGCTGAACGACGCCACCGCCGAGCGGATGGTGATGCCGCGGTCGCGCTCCAGCTGCAAGGTGTCGGTCTGGGTGTCGCCGGTATCGACGCCGCCGAGCGTCTTGATGACACCGGCGTGAAACAACAGGCGTTCGGTGAGGCTAGTCTTTCCGGCGTCTACATGCGCCAGGATTCCAAGATTGAGTGTTCGCATCGCACAACATGTTCATGGCTACGGGAGTGGCTCCATTGGCTTCGAACATGTGACGGCGCATGTGATTACCTCCATCTGTGGATGAAGGCATCTGATACTACTCTTCCCTTCGTTGCAAGAGCGCGATGGCGGTTCGCATCACGCGTTTTCCGCTTCCAGCACCTTCTTCAATTTGCCGAAGGCCAGACGTATGCGGGATTTGACGGTGCCGAGCGGCAGGCCGGTCGATTCGGCGATTTCGGAGTGGGATTGGCCGAGGAAGAAGGCGGCGCGGAGCATTTCGCGCTGTTCTTCGGGCAATTGGCTCACCGCTTCACGAACTTGTGCATCGCGATCGCCATTGGCGACCAGCTCGTCGGCGCCGATTTCGGCGGTCGGTTGCAGCGCCGGATCGTCCTCGTCGAGGATGCGGGCGCGGGCGCGGCGCTGCAGGTCGATGCGGCGGTTGCGGGCGATGCGGAAGAGCCAGGTCGACAGCGACGAGCGGGTGGAATCATAAAGATCGGCCTTGTGCCAGAGCACGATCATGACCTCCTGGACCAGCTCTTCGGCCTCGCTTGCGGTCATTTTCTGCCTGAGAAGCCAGGATTTCAGGCGCGGGGCAAAGTAGTCGAACAGGATGGCGAACGCCTGCTGGTCGCGGCGTTCCGCCACAGCCCCAGCTAGGGCAGCGAAGCGCTGTTTGTCCTCGGCGTCCATTCCGTTCGAAAGCCCCCTGGCTCGATGAAATCCTTGACGGATTTCCAGTCCTTATTCACGTACATCGGTTTTTCGAAACGTCAAACTCTTGCCGTTATCTTTATGTCTTAAATTCCTTAAGAGCGATGGTTTCAGATCATTTCCGGACTACATCATCCCGAGCGTTAATCCGGCGCTCAACATTGACACCCGGGTGGAAATGGCACAGGCACGGACTTCTCGCGGCCTGCGTTGACGCTTTGGTAACCTGAATTAAGTCAAAATAAAGCAGATCGTGATTATGCGCCGCCCGCTCGCTCGGGCTCGAATCGCAAGAACCGGCAGGAATATCCATGTTTGTAAAAAGTACCGTACTCGCCCTTTCCCTCGTTCTCGCCGGCGCCGGCATCGCATCCGCACAGTCCAAGAAGCCCGCAGCCGCCGCGCAGCAGCCCGCCGCCGCCGCTTCCACCGCGCCGACCCGCATCCAGCAGTTCCAGGCCTGGGGCGCCTATTCCTACAAGCAGGGCAACAGCACCGTCTGCTACGTCCTCTCGGTGCCGACCGAGAAGAAGCCCGCCGGCATCGACCACGGCGAGAACTTCTTCATCGTCTCGCAGCGCCCGGGCCAGAACATCTCCTACGAGCCGCAGGCGATGATGGGCTACACCGTCAAGGACGCCTCGAAGATCAACGTCGTCATCGACAACAAGACCTTCGTGATGTTCACCAAGGACAAGGCCGGCTGGGTCGAGAACGCCGCGCAGGAGCCGGCGCTGGTCGCCGCCATGAAGGGCGGCCACTCGATGACCGTCAACGCCACCTCGCGCAAGGGCACGGCAACGTCCTACAGCTATTCGCTGGCCGGTATCTCGGCTTCGCTGAAGCAGATTGAAAGCTGCAAGTAAGCGCTGGCGACACGCCCCTGATTTTCGAAGGCCGGCCTTGCGCCGGCCTTCGTCGTTTCCATCTATAGTGACGGATGGCAAAAATGATGCTAAAGGCGCGCACAACAGCGGATGGATCGCGGCTTGGCCGCCAAGTTCCGCATTCACTTTCTGCCTTCATGCCCGCTCCGCCCGCCAGTCATTCGGACTATCGGGAGGATCGCATGTTGAATTCGGGATTAGATTAAATGTCCGTCATGGATGCGATGACCGTTCTCAAGCCCGCAGGCAACCAGCCGGCGCGCGGCGAAGCATTGCCGAAGCCGTCACTCATCGGCCTCACCCGCGAGGAGATGGGCGCCGCACTGCGCGAAAAGGGCGTGCCGGAAAAGCAGATCAAGATGCGCGTGGCGCAGCTCTGGAACTGGATCTATGTGCGCGGGGTCTCCGATTTCGACCACATGGCCAATATCTCCAAGGACATGCGCGAGACGCTGAAGACGCACTTCACCATCGCAAGACCCGAGATCGTCGAGGAGCAGGTCTCCAACGACGGCACCCGCAAGTGGCTGCTGCGCTTTCCGGCGCGCGGTGCCGGGCGTCCGGTCGAGATCGAAGCGGTCTATATTCCCGAAGAAGGCCGCGGCACGCTCTGCATCTCCAGCCAGGTCGGCTGCACGCTCACCTGTTCCTTCTGTCACACCGGCACGCAGCGCCTGGTGCGCAACCTGACAGCGGAAGAAATCCTGTCGCAGCTCCTGCTCGCGCGCGACCGGCTGGGCGACTTCCCCGACCGCGAAGCGCCGCAAGGCACGATCATGCCGGCCGAGGGCCGCAAGGTCAGTAACATCGTGATGATGGGCATGGGCGAGCCGCTCTACAATTTCGACAGCGTCAAGCAGGCACTCCTGATCGCCACCGACGGCGACGGATTGTCGCTCTCCAAACGTCGCGTCACGCTCTCGACCTCGGGCGTCGTTCCGGAAATCTTCCGCACCGGCGACGAGATCGGCGTCATGCTGGCGATCTCGCTGCATGCGGTGCGCGACGACCTGCGCGACATCCTGGTGCCGATCAACAAGAAGTATCCGCTGAAGGAACTGATCGACGCCTGCCGCAAGTATCCGGGGCTCTCGAACGCCCGTCGCATCACCTTCGAATATGTGATGCTGAAGGACGTCAACGACAGCCTTGAGGATGCCAAGGGGCTGATCCAGCTGCTCAAGGGCGTGCCGGCGAAGATCAACCTCATTCCGTTCAACCCCTGGCCGGGCACCAACTACCAGTGCTCCGACTGGGCGCAGATCGAGAAATTCGCCGATTTCATCAACTCGGCCGGCTATGCCTCTCCGATCCGCACGCCGCGCGGCCGCGACATCCTCGCCGCCTGCGGCCAGCTGAAGTCGGAATCGGAGCGCATGCGCAAGACCGAGCGCCTGGCCTTCGAAGCGATGATGATCGCCAACCACGGCTCGGATGACTGATGTTTGCGTGATGGGTGAGTGAGTGATCAGCAAGTTTGATCCTCTCAGCATCTTCTAATGATTGATTTTAAGGGCCGCTTTTCCTACAAGCGGCCCAAAATCATAATTGGAGGATACCCATGCGTTCTGTACTGCTCGCTGCCGTGGCTGCGACCCTTGCCCTTTCCCTTCCCGCAAAAGCCGAAGACGTGACCGTTGCGGTCACCGCGATCGTCGAACATCCGGCGCTTGACGCTGCCCGCAAGGGCGTTCTCGATGTGCTGACGGCTGCCGGCTACAAGGAAGGCGAGAACCTGAAGTTCGTGTTCCAGTCGGCGCAGGGCAATCCCGCGACCGCAGCCCAGATCGCCCGCCAGTTCGCCGGTGACGGCCCCAACGTCATCGTTCCGATCTCGACCCCTTCGGCGCAGGCCGTGGTCTCCTCCACCCGCGATATCCCCGTCGTCTTCACCGCCGTGTCTGATCCCCTCGGCGCGCAGCTGGTCAAGAACATGGACAAGCCCGGCGGCAACGTCACCGGCCTTTCCGACATGTCGCCGGTTGCCGAGCACGTGGCGCTGATCAAGGAAATCCTGCCGAATGCCAAGACGATCGGCTACCTCTACAATTCCGGCGAAGCGAACTCCGTATCGCTGCTGGCGGTTCTGAAGGTCGAGGCTGAAAAGGCCGGCCTCAAGGTCGTCGAATCCGCCGCCACCAAGTCCGCCGAAGTGCAGGGTGCGGCCCGCGCGCTCGTCGGCCGTGCCGATGCGATCTACGTACCCACGGACAACACGATCATCTCGGCGCTCGAGGGTGCCGTGGCTGTCGCCGAAGAGGCCAAGCTGCCGCTCTTCACCGCCGACACGGATTCCGTCTCGCGCGGCTCGGTCGCCGCTCTCGGCTTCAACTACTACGACGTCGGCAAGCAGACCGGCGAAATCGTCGTGCGCATCCTGAAGGGTGAGAACCCCGGCGATATCCCGGTCAAGGTCGCCGCCGGCAGCGATCTCGTCATCAACAAGGGCGCTGCCGCCAAGATGGGCGTGACTTTGCCTGAAAGCGTGCTGAAGCGCGCGACGAAGACGATCGACTGATACAGTCAATTATAGAGACCTGAATGATCAGCCGCTCCCGTTTGCACGGGGGCGGCTGATCGCATAGAGATGAAGACCCTCTCTGGCCTGCCGGCCATCTCCCCCACAAGGGGGGAGAAGACCCGTGGCACCCGTCTGCCCCACTCGTGGTAGGGCTGATCGGCTGGGTTAAGCCCTCCCCCTTGTGGGGTGGGTTGGGAGG
>NZ_JBGLYS010000059.1:0-18432 GCF_047304155.1 Rhizobium sp. Rhizsp42
GGCCGGATCCTCATCCGGCCTGACGCCTCATCTGATCGTTACTTGGCGCTGACGGCCTTTTCAGGGTTCGGCGGGAAAGACGGATCCGTCTTTTTGCCGCGCAGAAGGTCGAGTGCGTAGTTGAGCTGCACGTCATCCTTCGGATCCGGCGGCACGTAGGCGACGGAGCCCGAGCCTTCGTCCGTCTCGCTCTGGCCCTTGATGTGGCCGCGCAGTGCGGATTCGCCCTCGGTCACCATCTTGCCCTTCAGATCATCCGGCAGCGGCTCTTCGACCTTGATGTCAGGCGTGATGCCTGTGCCCTGGATCGAGCGGCCCGACGGCGTGTAGTAGAGCGCCGTCGTCAGGCGAAGCGCGCCGTTCTCGCCGAGCGGAATGATGGTCTGGACCGATCCCTTGCCGAAGGAGCGTGTGCCGAGAACCGTGGCGCGACGCAGATCCTGCAGGGCGCCGGCGACGATTTCCGATGCCGAAGCCGAGCCGCCGTTGATCAGAACGATCACAGGCTTTCCATCCGTCAGATCGCCAGGGCCGGCATTGAAGCGGCGGGTTTCGTCCGGATTGCGGCCACGCGTGGAAACCACCTCGCCGCGCTGCAGAAGCGCATCCGATACCTGGATCGCCTGGTCGAGCAGACCGCCCGGGTTGAGGCGCAGGTCGAGCACGTAGCCCTTGAGCTTGTCGGCCGGAACGGTCTTCTTGATCTTCTCGATCGCCTTTTCCATGTCCGGATAAGTCTTCTCGGTGAACGAGATGATACGGAGATACCCGACATCATCCTCTACGCGCGACTTGACCGCCTGCACGGCCACGACATCGCGAACGATCGTCAGCTCGATCGGCTTGTCTGCGCCCTTGCGGATCAGCGTCAGCTTGATCGGGGTGTTGATGGCACCGCGCATCTTCTCGACAGCGTCTTCGAGCTTCAGGCCACGGACGGACTGTCCGTCGATCTCGGAGATATAATCACCTGCGAGAACACCTGCCTTGGCGGCCGGCGTATCGTCGATCGGCGTGATGACCTTCACCAGCTCGTCTTCCATCGTGACTTCGATGCCGAGACCGCCGAACTCGCCCTTGGTCTGGGTCTGCATGTCCGCCGCGTCCTTGGCGTTCATGTAGCTCGAATGCGGATCAAGCGACGAAAGCATGCCGTTGATCGCATTCTCGATCAGCTTGTCCTCGGCCGGCGGCGTCACATACTGGGCGCGAACACGCTCGAACACGTCACCGAAAACGGACAGTTCCTTGTAGGTGGACGCCCCCGCCGCTTCCGCGGGCACACCGGCGGAATAGATGACGCTCATGGCCGTCGCACCCATCAATGCGCCAACCAGAACAAGAGAAGCCCTACGAATCATTGCGTGCCTTTCCGGTGTCTTTGGCGGTCCACCATGGTCGGGAATCGACCGGCTTTCCGTCTTTTCGAAATTCAATGTAAAGCGTTGGTCGGTTTGTTTCCAGCGCCAATGCAGTCGCACTGGCCACTCTTTTCGCACCCATCACCGCAAGCGGTTCGCCGGCGAAAACAAACTTGCCCTGCCGCGCGTTCATGGTCTCCATTCCGGAGAGAACCAGATGATATCCGTCGCCGGCATCGAGAATGATCATCTGCCCGTAGCTGCGAAACGCGCCGGCATAAACGATCAGACCATCCGCCGGTGCGGTGACCACCGTTTCCGGGTTGGTCGCCAGCGTCATACCCATCGCCTCATGGCCTGTTCCATCGGCATCGCCGAACTGGCGCAGGATATCGCCGGCAACCGGCAACTCCAGCTTGGCCTTCAATTCTCCGAACGGATATGCGGGCGCAATGCGGTTTTTATCGGGCACCCCGCTGTCCGCCAAAGCCTTGGCCTGCGCGCGCTGTTCATCCGTCAGCAGCCTGCGATTTTCCTCCGCCTGGCGCGCCGCGGCAGTCGCCTGGCGAACGGATGAAATCTCGCTTTCCATCGACGCCACAAGGCTCTCCAGGCTCGTGGCCTTACCTGCGAGTTCCTCGGAGCGCTGGCGCTCGGCATTGAGCTCGGCTGTATTGCTCCGGCTCAATTTCTCGTTCTCGGCGAGAAGCAAATCCATGCGCCGCTCTTCCTCGAGGCTGTTGGTCATCGTCGTCGTCAAGCCTGCCTTCTCTGCGGCACTTGCGGCCTGCAGCGAGGCCAGGTTGCCGAGATCGGCGGCGAGTTTATCCGTCTCCTTGCGTATGCCGGGAACAACGGCACCGAGCAGGATGGCGCTGCGCACGGAGGCAAGCGCGTCATCCGGCGTTACCAGAAGCGCCGGCGGCGGGTTGCGTCCCATCCGCTGCAGTGCCGCGAGCACCTCGGCCAGCAGCCCGCGCCGTTCGTGTAGCGACTGGCGAACCGCATCTTCCTTCACGCCGAGATCGGCTAGCTTCTTCTCGCTTTCCAGTATCTGCTTTTCCAGCGACTTGCGCCGCGCGGCGGAATCAATAAGCGCCTGGCGAACACTGCTGGTGCTCTTGTCCAGATCCTCGATGCTCTTCTGCAGTTCCGCGACCTTGCTCGAAGAGAGATTGATTGTCTTCGACAGCGCATCCAGCTCGCTGCGCGTCTGGTCGCGCTTCTTTTCCAGTTCGACGGCCGGATCAGGTGCCGCAGCCACAACGGGCGCGTTTGCCGCCTGCGGGTCCGGTTGCGCGGCGGCCGGCTTCTCCTGCGCCAGAGCGGAAACCCACCCGGACACGCCGAGAACCGACGCGGCGAGGCCAGCCACGGCAACCGACAAGATCACATAGTTTCGCTTGGATGCAGGTGTCGGCATGCCGATCGGTAAATCCTCTTAAACCGCGCGAAGATTAAGCTGATTTGACCATCTTTGCCAGAAAGATTGAGGCCTGCCGCCCGATCGCGCAAGACACACCTGCGTGAATGATCGTGAGCGCTCAGACGCGGTGGTAGGGATGGCCAGAGAGGATCGTCACCGCGCGATAAAGCTGCTCGGCGATCAGCGTGCGAACAAGTTGATGCGGCCAGGTCATCTTGCCCAGGCACAGTGTTGCGTCGGCCCGATCGTATAGCGCCGGATCAAGTCCGTCGGCGCCACCGATCGCGATCAACATCTCGCGCTTTCCCTGATCGCGGTAATTGCCGAGAAGAGTGGCGAAGCCTTCGCTGTCGAGCGCCTTGCCGCGCTCGTCGAGGAGAATGAGGATACTGCCGTCCGCAAGCGACTTCTGAAGCATGCCCGCTTCCTCGCGCTTGCGCGTATCGGCATTGGAAGCGCGACTTTCGGCGACTTCGACAACGCGGGAAAATTCGAGGCCGATGGCGGGACCGGCCTTCGCAAAGCGGTCGAAATAACGCGCCGCAAGATCCTTCTCCGGGCCGGATTTGAGCCGCCCCACGGCAAAAAGACCAACGCGCATGTGTCCGCTCCTGCTATCAGGCTTTTCGCGACTCAAAGATGCCGCAGGCCGGGGCTAAAGCACCGCCGGCCCAATCAGAGCCATCTATCAGGCGCCGGACGCAGCGTCCAGACAGCCTGCCGGCTGGAGTATCAGTGCAGCGTCTCGTCCAGATCGGGAGCCTGCCACATCTTTTCGATGTTGTAGAACTCGCGAATTTCGGGACGGAAGACATGCACGATAACATCGCCGGTATCGATCAGGATCCAATCGCCGGCATCCTGGCCTTCGACTCGGGCGGAGTCGAAGCCCTCATCCTTGAGGTCGCTGAGCAGGTGGTCGGCAATTGCCATGACATGGCGGCTCGAGCGGCCCGATACCACGACCATGAAGTCGCCGAGCGCCGATTTTCCGGCAATGTCGATGGAAACGATATCTTCAGCTTTGGAGTCCTCGAGGCTGACGAGGACGGTGTGCAGGGCGCGGGCAGCGGCATCAACGCCACGTTCCGGGCTCTTCGGGACAACGACTTTCGTGCTTCCCTTTGCGTGTACTGTTGTCAGTGCTTTCCCTTTCTCGGAATGACAAAGCATGCACATCACTGATTTGGCGAACCAAATCATGGTTAAGATAGGCACCGAACCATAAATGTTTCAAGACGCCCGCGATCACAAAGCATGAATGCCGGATTTGGCGCGGCAGCAACGGATGGCTCAGCCTCAAGTGCATCCTGCGGGGCTGTGTACAGTTGCTGTCGCCCTCAGTAAAGTGATGCTTCGTCCCAGTGCGAAGATTGCAAATGAAAAACACCTTAGAAAACACGCTTGTCCCGGTCCTTCGCATCAGCTTCCCGCATGAAGACCGCCTTGGGCACGGCAAGATGGAACTGCTGGAGCACATCAAGGAGACCGGCTCGATCTCCGCCGGCGGCCGTGCGATGGACATGTCCTATCGGCGCGCCTGGCTGCTGGTCAGCGAAATGAACCGGATGTTCAAGCATCCGGTCGTGGAATCGCAGCGAGGCGGCCAGAAGGGTGGCGGCGCGGCGTTGACTGAATTCGGCGAGGAACTGCTGGCGCGTTTTCGGCAGATGGAGCAAACGATCCGGGTGACCCTGGCTGACGACCTCGCCTGGCTGGAGAGCAACCGCTTGCTCGATGGCGCCGAGCCAACAGCCTAAGGCTCCAGCGCAACCGTCTTGATGATGGCGAACACCGGCATGCCCTCGCGCAACGCCATGCGCTCCGCCGAGAAACTGGTGATCCGCGACAGGATCGCGTCACCGCCGCAATCGACCGTCACGTCTACCGTCGCATCGTCGGACGGTGTCGCTGCCAGGATCGTACCTTCAAGCACGTTGAGCGCGCTGAGGCCATTCGGCCGTTCGGTGGCGAGCATCACATCGCGAGAGGGAATACGGACACGCACTGCCTTGCCCGGCGCAAGACCGGCATCTGGCACATGCAGCCGCACGGTCGCCATCGCAACGGTGGCGAGGTGATGCCGCCCGTCCACGGCTTCCACACGCCCCTGCAATAGGGCGCCCGCCTCGCGCCGATCGAGCGACGCAGCCGGCAGGCTGAGTACCTCTGTTGCCGCGCCAATCGCCTTCACCCGGCCGTCCTGCATGACGACGACCTGATCGGCAAGCCGCGCCACCTCCGCCACCGAATGGCTGACATAGACGATCGGAATATCCATCTCGTCGCGCAGACGCTCAAGGAACGGCATCACCTCGGCCTTGCGCGCTTCGTCGAGAGCGGCAAGTGGCTCATCCATGAGAAGCAGGCGCGGCGATGACAGAAGCGCGCGGCCGATCGCCACCCGCTGCTTTTCGCCGCCGGACAGGTGCTCAGGGCTGCGGCCGAGCAGCCTCTCTATATCGAGCAGGCCGACGATCCGCTCAAAGCTCTCCCGTGGCGCCCCCTTCGGCGCGAACCAGCGACCGTAGGTCAGGTTCTGGCGCACGGTCAGATGCGGGAAAAGCCGTGCTTCCTGAAACACATAGCCAAACCGCCGGCGATGCTTGGCCACGAAAATGCGCTTGGCGGTATCGGTTAGGATCTCGCCGTCGAGACTGATTTGCCCCTCGTCGGGGCGTGTAAGCCCCGCGATCATCCGGATCATCGAGGTCTTTCCAGAGCCCGAACGGCCGAACAGCGCGGTGATCCCGCGTTCCGACGTGAACCCCGCCTCAAGCGAGAACGCGTCGAACCGATGCTTTGCCTGGACAACGAGCGTCATTGCGGATCGATCCTCCGCCCAATGAGACGTGACAGAAATTCGGATGCGAGCAACGCGGCCATGGAAATGACGACAGCCACGAGTGTCAGCCGCAACGCGCCTGCGTCTCCGCCCGGAACCTGCGTGAAGGAATAGATCGCGGCCGACAGCGTCTGCGTCTCGCCGGGGATATTGGAAACGAAGGTGATCGTCGCGCCGAACTCGCCCATGGCCTTGGCGAAGGCCAGGATCATGCCGGCGATGATGCCGGGCAGGGTGAGGGGCAGCGTCACCGTCAGGAAAACCCAGAACGGGCTGGCGCCGAGCGTGCCGGCGGCTTCTTCAAGTTTGCGGTCGATCGCCTCGATGGAAAGGCGGATGCTGCGCACCATCAGCGGAAACGCCATCACGGCGCAGGCAAGGGCCGCCCCCGTCCACCGGAAGGAGAAGACGATTCCGAAATATTGATCGAGAAAGGCGCCGATCACCCCGCGCCGGCCAAACAGCACGAGAAGGATGAAACCGGTAACGACAGGCGGCAGGATGAGCGGCAAATGCACGATGCCGTTGAGAACGGATTTGCCCCAGAAGCGTCCCCGCGCCAGAAGCAGCGCGACACCGATGCCGAAGGGCAGGCTTGCCAGCATCGCGACGACAGACACCCGCAGGCTGAGCATAATCGCCGTCCATTCGTCACTGCTCAGACCAAGTGCTTCCAAATGCAATGCTCCTGAAAAAACGAAGGCCCACCGTGGCGGGCCTTCAAGCTAGGCAGTTGCGTATAAAACCGCAATTATTTCAGGATGGTGAAGCCCTGTTCGGTAAAGAAGTGCGCAGCCTTCTCCGACTTCAGGAAGTCGAGATAGGCGGCCGTATCGGCATTCTTGCTCTCGGACAGGATGGCGATCGGATAGGTGATCGGCGGGTGCGAATCGGCGGGGAAGGTGCCGGCAACGGCAACGCCCGGATCGGCGTTCACGTCGGTCCGGTAAACGATGCCGAACGGCGCTTCGCCGCGCGAGACCAGCGCCAGCGCCGCGCGCACGCTTTCAGCGCCTGCGACCTTGCCTTCGACCGACGACCAGACGCCGAGCTTTTCAAGCGCCGCCTTGCCGTACTTGCCGGCTGGTACCGACTTGACTTCGCCCATGGCGAGCTTCCCGTCGCCGAGCAGGCCGGCGAGATCGAAGCCCTGCTTGATATCGACAGGCTTGACCTTGTCCTTGGCGGCAACGAGCACGATGCTGTTGCCGAGCAGGTTGGAGCGGGTGTCCGCCTTGATCAGGTTCTTCTTGGCGAGATAGTCCATCCAGTCGAGGTCGGCCGAGATGAACACATCCGCCGGCGCGCCGCCTTCGATCTGCTTTGCCAGAGCGGAACTCGCCGCATAGGAGACGACAGCTTCCTTGCCGCTTTCCTTGGCCCATTCCGCATTGGCCGCATCAAGCGCATTCTTCATGCTCGCGGCGGCAAAGACCGTAACCTTTTCAGCGGCAACGGCTGTGCCGGCGGTTGCGCCAAGCCAGATCGCGGAGACCGCGACAGCTGCAAATTTCACCCATTGACGACGATTGTGCATATTGTTTCCCCAACACTTCGAGATGTCTGGAGAGATATAACGGAACCCAGCCATTGACCAGCGCTATATTCAGCTGAACGCAACGCATCGCGTAACACTTGATGAAGATAGCTTCACGTGTTCGTGAATCATGACGGAAACGCCGCTGCGGCGCAGCATAGGTGGCTGGTACCGACCAGCAATGAACGGCTAAGCGACGCCAAAACAAAAGAATTTGCCGGAAAATGCCGACAAATTGAGCACAGCAATGGGTGCGACACTTAAACACATGTCAGAAATGCATTGCTGCGATGCACCAATTTCGCTTTTCTTTCTGTGATACTCATCATACAACCTCCTCATCGGACAGCGATCTCCTCCTCCCAAGCTGTCCGATAACGGATCGGCAACACTCCTCCTCCCAGTTGCCGGTCAAGTTTTAAGCCCGACGGATCCTCCCCCGTCGGGCTTTTCATTTTCCAGCTTGATATTGAGAGAAATGAGCTAAGCGCCGTTTTGCGCGCGGATCGCTGTCGAGCTCAGTCGCGATCTCGGCCCGTGGATGAATGTCCAGGCCGGCGCCGGCTTCTTCCAGAGCGCTCGTGAGTCGTCCTCGTCAATGCGCGCGAAGTCGAAGGTCTTGGCCATTTTCGAAGACAGGAACGAAAGCGTTGCACCCGGCCGGTCGATGACCGCGATTGGGAACATGCGGGCGATATCCTGCCACCGCTGCCACCGATGAAACGTCTTCAGACTATCGGCGCCCATGATCCAGATGAAATGCACATGCGGATTGCTGATCTTGATCCGCGCCAGCGTTTCAGCAGTAAACGTCGTGCCGAATTTCTTCTCGAACGCGGTGACCTTGATCGCTGGATGCTTGGCAAGCTTTCCGCTGAGCCGCACCCGCTCCGCCAGCGGCAAAAGCTGGCTCGGATCCTTTAAGGGGTTGCCGGGAGTGACCATCCACCACAGCTGATCGAGACCAAGCCGCTTGATGGCAATCTCCGCCACCAGCGCATGGCCCTGGTGCGGAGGATTGAAGGAACCGCCGAACAGACCGACCACCATGCCCCGCTCGGCATGCGGCACGCGAAGATAGCGTCGGTCCAATTCGTCGTTGATCACATCAGGTCCGGACTTGGCCGGTGCCATGCACGCGGTATTTGAACGAAGTCAGCTGCTCGACGCCGACAGGGCCTCGCGCATGCATCTTGCCGGTGGCGATACCGATCTCCGCACCCATGCCGAACTCGCCACCATCGGCAAACTGCGTCGAGGCATTATGGAGCAGGATGGCGGAATCGACCTCGGTGAAGAAGCGTTCCACCACGGCCGGGTCTTCGGCGATCACCGCTTCGGTGTGGTTCGACGAATAGGTCTGGATATGCTTGATCGCACCATCGATGCCATCGACGACAGCGACCGAGACGATCGCGTCGAGATATTCCGTGGACCAGTCTTCCTCGGTCGCCGCCTTCGTTCCCGGCGCCGCCTTCACGACGCTCGAGGATCCACGAACTTCGCAACCGGCACCCGTGAGAACCTCGAGTAGTGGTACGAGGTGCGTGTCGCTGACGGCGCTATCGACCAGAATAGTCTCGACCGCGCCGCAAATCCCCGTCCGGCGCATCTTCGCGTTGACGACGATCTCCTTGGCCATGTCGAGATCGGCGGATGCATCGACATAGATATGGCAGAGCCCTTCCAGATGCGCGAAGACGGGCACCCGGGCTTCATTCTGCACACGCGCGACAAGGCTCTTGCCGCCACGAGGAATGATCACGTCGATCGCTCCATCCAATCCACGCAACATGGCGCCGACGGCCGCGCGATCCGTGGTCGGAACGAGCTGGATAGCGTGCTCTGGGAGCCCGGCCGCCTTCAGGCCGCGTACCATGCATTCATAGATAGCCTGCGATGAACGACGCGAATCCGAGCCGCAGCGCAGGATGACGGCATTGCCAGCCTTGACGCAGAGCGCCCCGGCATCCGCAGTCACATTCGGGCGGCTTTCGAAGATAACGCCGATCACGCCAAGCGGCGTGCGCACGCGCTCGATCTTCAGGCCGTTCGGGCGATCCCAGGCGCTGACCACCTCGCCAACAGGGTCCTTCAGCGCGGCGATCGCGCGAATGCCATCGGCCATCTCCGCGACGCGCTTTTCGGTGAGCGTCAGCCGGTCGATGAAAGAGGGCAGCATGTCGGAGCCCGCGGCATCCTCGAGATCCCGCGCGTTTTCAGCGAGGATCTGGTCCTTGTCCGCCAGGATCGCATCAGCCATGGCATTCAGAGCAGCGTTCTTGGCGTCGGTAGAGGCGAAGGCCAACGGTCGTGCGGCAGCCTTGGCCTTGCGGCCGATGTCATTCATCAGCGCGTCAATGTCAGGGCTTTGCACGACTGTATCAAGCATGGGCGGCGTCCTTCTTCTGCCTTTCCGATTTCGAATTGATTTGAGAGGTCATGACCATGTCGTCGCGATGGATCATCGCCGCGCGCCCGGCATAGCCGAGAATGGCCTCGATCTCGCTGGACTTGCGACCGGTGATCTGGCGCGCTTCATCGGCGTCATAGCCCGCCAATCCGCGCGCGATCTCCCGGCCATTGGGCCCGATGATCGCCACCGTATCGCCACGGCTGAATACGCCGACAACCTTGCGGACTCCCGCGGGCAACAGGCTCTTTCCGCCGCCCAGCGCCGTCACCGCGCCGTCATCGACATGAAGCTCTCCGGCCGGCTGCAGCTGACCGGCGATCCAGGTCTTGCGTGCAGTCACGGGCGTACCCGAAGGCGCGAACCAGGAGGACCGCGCGCCGTTTTCGATTGCAGAGAGCGGGCTGTCGGTCTCGCCGGAAGCGATGATCATCGCGCAGCCGGAGGTCGTCGCGATCTTGCCGGCATCGATCTTGGTACGCATGCCGCCACGCGACAACTCGGATGCGGCGCCGCCGGCCATCGCCTCGATTTCAGGCGTGATCTCGGCGATCGTTTCCAGGAACTGCGCATCCGGGTCGAGATGCGGCGGAGCGGTATAGAGGCCGTCGATATCGGAGAGCAGGATCAGGAGATCCGCGCCCGCCATCGTCGCGACACGCGCCGCGAGGCGATCATTGTCGCCATAACGGATTTCGCTGGTGGCAACGGTATCGTTCTCGTTGATGATGGGAACGGCGCCGATCTTCAGGAGCTGGTTGATCGTCGCGCGCGCATTGAGATAGCGGCGGCGCTCTTCCGTATCGCCAAGCGTCAGCAGGATCTGGCCGGCGACGATGCTGTCCCGCGACAGGCTCTCTGACCAATCGCGCGCAAGCGCGATCTGGCCGACCGCGGCTGCGGCCTGGCTTTCCTCGAGCTTCAACGCGCCCGAGGGCAGATCGAGAACCGAGCGCCCAAGCGCGATGGCGCCCGAGGACACAACGAGCACATCGACGCCCTTGTTTTTCAACTTCGCGATATCGGCGCACATCGCGTCCAGCCAGCTCTTCTTCAGGCCGGTTTTCCGGTCGACGAGCAGCGCGGAGCCGATCTTGATAACGATGCGCCGGTAGCTACCGAGCGCCTTCTGCCTAGTCATTGGCCTCGTCCTCGTCGGCGATCACATCGCGATGACGCACCTTCAAAGCTTTGGCCGGCTTCTCGGCAATGTTGGCCTCTGCATTGGCCTCGACGATGATATCGCGCAGCGCGCGCAACACCTCGGTCATGCCCATGCCCGTTGCCGCAGAGATCTGGAAGGGCGTGCTGCCGCAGGCCTTGGCCAGTTCCTTGGTCTTCTTCGTCAGCGTCGCCTTGTCGAGAACGTCGATCTGCGACAGCGCCACGATCTCCGGCTTGTCGCCGATCTCGTCGCTATAGGCCCTGAGCTCGTGCTTGACCGTCTTGTAGGCCTTGCCGACATTCTCTTCCTGCGCGGAAACGAGATGCAGCAGAACGCGCGTGCGCTCGACATGGCCGAGGAACCGGTCACCGATGCCGACACCCTCATGCGCGCCTTCGATCAGGCCGGGAATGTCGGCGAGAATGAATTCGCGCTCATCGATCGTCGCAACACCAAGATTGGGGTGCAGCGTCGTGAACGGATAATTGGCGATCTTGGGGCGTGCGCGGGTAACCGCCGCGAGGAACGTCGACTTGCCGGCATTCGGCAGACCGACCAGGCCGGCATCGGCGATCAGCTTCAGACGCAGCCAGATCGTCTTTTCCTCGCCCTCGAGGCCAGGATTGGCCCAATCGGGCGCCTGGTTGACCGAGGTCTTGAAGTGCGCGTTGCCGAAACCGCCATTGCCACCACGGGCGAGGCAATAGCGCTGCCCCTCTTCCGTCAGGTCGCAGATCAGCGTTTCCTGGTCTTCCTCGAAGATCTGGGTGCCGACAGGCACCTTCAGCGTCACGTGCTCGCCATTGGCGCCGGTGCGGTTACGGCCCATGCCGTGCGTGCCGATCGTCGCCTTGAAGTGCTGCTGGAAGCGAAAATCGATCAGCGTGTTGAGACCATTGACGGTCTCCACCCACACGTCACCACCGCGTCCGCCGTCACCGCCGTCAGGCCCGCCGAACTCGATGAACTTCTCGCGCCGGAACGACACGGCACCCGCGCCGCCGCTGCCGGATTTGATATAGACCTTTGCTTCATCGAGAAATTTCATTTTACTTCCATCATTCGGTGTCATTGGACGCCCGTCTTGGCCTGATCGATATAGGCCGTTCAGCCGGAGGTCAAAGATTATCGTTAGGTTTGCGAGCTATAACATACAGTACGGCTTCGGTCTCGACGGCACGTACGATCTGAAACGAATCGCCGACAGTCTTGCCGGCGCGGATGTCATCGCGCTCCAGGAAGTCACCCGCGGCTTCGCGCGAAACCGATATGCCGACATGGTGGCCGATCTTAGCGCTCTGTTTCCCGACCATTTCTGGGTCTATGGACCTGGCTGCGACCTGCATGTCGCCGAGATCGACGGCCAACCCGCGCTGCGCGGCATGCGCATGCAGTTCGGCAACATGGTCCTGTCGCGCTGGCCGATCCTGTCGACCCGCACGCTGCTTTTGCCGCGCAGCAGGACGCTCACCAAGCTCAATCTGCAACGCAGCGCCACCGAGGCTGTCATCGACCTTCCCGGCGGCGCGGTGCGCGTTTATTCCGTCCATCTCGATCACGTCTCCAGCGACGAACGCATCCGCCAACTCGCGCACCTCAATGAGCGTATCAACGCCTTCACCCATGAAGGCGGATCGCTGACCGGCGCCCGCGAGTTCGAGATCGAGGAGCTTCCGCTGCCCGAAAACTACCTCGTCATGGGCGACTTCAACATGCTGCCGGAATCGCCCGAATACTGCGCTTTCGCGGGCCGAAAGGACGGATATTACGGACGCACGACGCGCATCGGCACGCCTGTCGACGCGTTCGAGGCGCTCAGCGCCTATCAGCCCGACAGCTACAGCTGGATGGATCCCACAAATCATGGCAAGCGCATGCATCTCGATTACGTCTTCGTCAGTTCTGGCCTCGAAAGCCGGCTAATATCCGCACGGATCGACACCTCGGCCATGGGATCCGATCACTTCCCCGTTTGGGTCGAGATCGACAATTGAAGAAGGCGCCCCGATGAGTGTGGGGCGCCTTCATGCTTCATCAGACGCTCTTGCTCTGCTGCAATGCGCCGGGCTTCAGCATGGTTTCGACATGCGTGACCATCGTGTTGCGCGCGAAGCTGAAGACCTCGCTGCAACCGGTCATGCGGAAGCCGAGCTTTTCCTGCAGTCTCAGCGACGCCGGATTGTCGGCGAAGACACCGGAATGCACGACGGTCTCGGGCATGCGCCGCGAAAAGCGCTCGAGCGTGGCGGAAACCGCCTCGCTCATATAGCCGCGCCGCCAGTAGTAGCGGTTCAGCCAGTAGCCGAGATGCCAGCGGCCATGACGAAGCTCGATCGACACCACGCCGATATGCGCGTCGTCACCATTGGTGATCGCCATCTGCCAGTCCGGCAGCCGGCCGGCCGTGACCGGCACCAGCCAGTCGAGCGCATCCTGCCGGTCGTAGGGTGCGGGCACCCGTGCCAGCATCCGCGTCACCGCGAAATCGGACAGCGATTCCGCGATCGCATCGGCATCGCTCAGCCGATGCGCCCGCAGGAAAAGCCGCTCGGTCTTGATGTCGGGCTGCGAACCGGCGGTGGCGACCTGGGGTCTTGGCCTTTCCAGGCTGAGCGCGCTCATAATACGCTCCCCCAGCTTCTCAGCGACATCCAGGTCTTGCGGTCGAGCCTGTACCATTCGACCGGCACGTTGCTCCCAAGCGCCAGCGAAGCGGCAAGCCCCGATCCCTGGAACTGGAAGCCGCACTTCTGGATGACACGCCGCGAGGCGACGTTCATCACCCGGCAACGGGCATCGATCTGATCGACATCCTCGCGGGTGCGGAACACCATGTCGACAAGCGCATGGCAGGCCTCGGTCATGAAGCCCTGGTTCCAGTAGGGCTCGCCCAGCCAGTAACCGATCTCGACGGTGCGACCATCAAGATGCGGTTCGACCCCGCAGCAACCGATAAAGGCGCCGTTTTCGGCTTTGGTGATCGCATAGACGCACTTGCCAATCTCGCCATTTTTCGTGCGTCGCACGAAGTCGGCGGCATCATTGGCCGTATACGGGTGCGGCATGCGCGACACCATTGTGGCGACTTTGGCGTTGTTGGCGAGATGGGCAAGGGCGTCGATGTCTTCTTCGTGGGGCGCGCGCATGACGAGCCTTTCCGACAGTAAGACAGGGCAATCGGTCCTTAACCGCTCCGGCCGCAGCCGTTCTTCGGGAGACCTTTGGTCTCTCCGTAACAATTCGACTTGCATGGTTCAGTCCTCCTTGAGGGTAAAGAAAAAGGGGAGATGGGTGGTGCCCCATCTCCCCTTTTGTCTTGACTGAACCTGATACGCTCAGCCGGGTCGATGAGACACCGGCTGCTATAAAGCGCTACCGGCTTATTCCGCTGCTTCCGCTTTCGGCATCACGGATACGTATACGCGGCCGTTGGCCTTCGTACGGTAGTTCACATTGCCGGCGGTGAGAGCAAAGATCGTGTGATCCTTGCCGAGGCCGACGTTGGAACCCGGGTGCCACTGCGTACCGCGCTGACGCACGATAATGTTGCCTGCGATGACGGCTTCGCCGCCGAACTTCTTCACGCCAAGGCGCTTGGATTCAGAATCGCGACCGTTGCGCGACGAACCGCCAGCTTTTTTGTGTGCCATTGGAGTTCTCCTTTAAACCTTAAGTCCCGTGATCTTACTTAGCAGCCACGATGTCCGTGATACGGACAACGGTGTGGTGCTGGCGATGGCCGCGCGAGCGCTTCGAGTTCTGACGACGGCGCTTCTTGAAGGCGATGACCTTCTTGCCGCGGTTGTGCTCGACGACTTCGGCCTTGACGGACGCGCCCTTGACGAAGGGAGCACCGATCGCGGCATCGGCGCCTTCGCCGATTACGAGGACTTCGGTGAATTCGATCGATTCGCCAGCGGTGACTTCAAGCTTCTCGATGGTCAGCACGTCGTTTGCTGCCACACGGTACTGCTTACCGCCGGTCTTGATGACTGCGAACATTTTTTATCCTTTCATGTTCGTTCCGGCTCGACCCGCATCAAACAGGTGGCCGTCTTTTTATCAGTCTATGTTAAGCAGGGATTTCAGGGCTTTTGCCCAGGAACTCTGGCTGCCGGTGATGCCCCACGCGGGCGCGGGACGGACAAGGCGCGGACTTATCCACACCTATTGGGTTGCGCAGATACGCGAGCATAAAAAAACTGTCAAGGTAAAAGGATGACAAAAGGATGAAATGGCTTGAGATTACGACTTGCCAGCCCGCCAAACTCTCGCTATGAGACAGCCCGCGCCGAACAAGCGCCGACCAACGAAGCGGAGAGGTGGCTGAGTGGTCGAAAGCACCGCACTCGAAATGCGGCATACGGGCAACCGTATCGTGGGTTCGAATCCCACCCTCTCCGCCATATTCCCTTTGTCCGACCTGGACACATAGGTAACAATCCGCCTCCAAGACATAGTGACGCCCTCGTGCCGAACGCGGTTGTCCGTTGTTCGCAACTTCCTCCGTTCGAGGTCGATATTTCCGAAATCAAATCACAGGAAGCTGGCGAGCCAAAGCCGATGTCGTCGACCCTGCGTGCTTCATCAGCTCGTCGATGCCCTCGTTAAACTCACAGCCTGCACTGTGCGGCGCTTGTCACCGAGCAACAAGCTCGATGCCCAACGGCGCAGCGCCGCCGATGATATGGAGCAAGCGGTCGATGTTGGGATGGGCGCCGGGGCGGGTTTTGGCGTCGGCGGTGTGCTCGGCGAAAAGGTCGAGGGCGTAAGTCGCGGCTTGCTTGTCGAGGATGCCGAAACATTGCTGCAGATATTGATAGACCGCGAGCGAACCCTGTTTGCCCGGCTGGTTTTCGATCGTCGCGACAATGACGCCGGCCAGGTCGGTAAGGTCTATGCGAGCAAGGCCTTCGACTGAGGGCAGCAGTTGCAGATTGTCCTTGAACGAAGCCGTAGGCTGGATCATCGCGTATTCCTTTTCGCGTGGCGGGTTGGCCTTGCGTCTAGCAGCTTAGGCTCCATATCGCCATGGCCCAGAACAAGGCCTATGCCCCGCCCGCTTACCGCTTCAGCGCGCGACCGCTGCGGCTTTGCGAAATCGCGCGCGACTGCGAGCGCTGCACCAGGGCCTGCTGCACCTCGACCTGGAAAACCATCACCTGATGGCGAACTTCGGCCTCCGGCAGGCCGAGCGATTCGAGTTCGCTCGCCAAGCGCCGGCATTCGGTCTTCCAGTATTGAACGGCATCGGCACCATGCAGGCGCTCGAGTTCGGCGGCGCTGCGATCGATGTCGCCGGCACGCGAGGCCACAGGAAAAAGGACGATTTCACTTGTGGTCATGGCCTTCAAACTCTTGCTTGTGTTTACCGACATCGATTCGTTCCGTTGTGTTCGACACCATTCCTACCGAAGCATGGTTAACGCTTTCCTCCACCATCTCGCGCCTTGTGCCGGGATGACCGCAACCAGCCGACGGTTGCGCGAAGCCGAGGGCTTTTGATCCGCCATAAACAAGGCTACACATCTTATATGTGTCAGGTGGATGGGGGATCGATTTGGTACGGAAGATGATCGCGGGACCGGTGGCGACGGCCATCGTTCTGTTTGCGCGTGCCATAACGGCCGTGCGCGCCATTTGGACAAGCGACGGCCCGACAACGGACACCTGCATCTATTTCGCCAATCATTCGAGCCATGGCGATTTCATTCTGGTCTGGGCCGTTCTGCCGCCCCGCCTGCGCCGGTCCACACGCCCGGTGGCGGGGGCTGAATACTGGCTGAAATCCGCGACCACGCGCTTCATCGGCAGCGACGTCTTCGACGCCGTGCTGATCGAACGCGAGCGCGACAAACGGACAAGCGATCCGATCGAGGTTATGGCGAATGCGCTGGATGCCGGTTCGTCGCTCATTCTCTTTCCCGAGGGAACGCGCAATCTGACGGACGCATCGCTGCTGCCGTTCAAGAGCGGGCTTTTCCATCTCGCGTCAGCACGGCCGGATATCCGCCTCGTGCCCGTCTGGATCAACAATCTCAACCGCGTCATGCCGAAGGGCGAGATCGTCCCGATCCCGCTGATCTGCACCGTGACCTTCGGAGAGCCGATGCACATGCATCCGGCCGAAGACAAGCAGGTCTTTCTTGATCGGGCGCGGACGGCCCTTCTCGATCTCTCTCCAAAACAGCCAGGCGGTAGCGAATGAATACGGCGAACTCCGACCTCCTCACGCTCGTGCTCGGCATCCTCGCGGTGCTCGTCGTTGCGTCCGCGATCGGCTATGTGCTGCAGCGCCGCCTCTCGCCCGATGGCGCCAATGCCTCGATCGAGAACCTCAACGCGCGCATCAAGGCCTGGTGGGTGATGGCGATCCTGATCGGCATCGCTTTCATGATCGGCCGAGTCGGCATCCTTGTGCTCTTCGGCTTCTGCTCGTTCGCGGCGCTGCGCGAGTTCATCACGCTGACTCACACCAAACGCGCCGATCACTGGGCGCTGGCGACCGCCTTCTTCGTCGTGCTGCCGCTGCAGTATTTTCTGCTCTGGACGAAGCAATACGGCATCTTCGCGATTTTCATTCCCGTTTATGCCTTCCTGTTGACGCCGATCATTTCGGTGCTGCGTGGCGACACCGAGCGCTTTCTCGATCGGATCGCGGAGGTGCAATGGGCGCTGATGATCTGCGTCTTCTGCGCCTCCCACGTGCCGGCGCTGCTGACGCTCGATATTCCGGGCTATGAGGGCCGCAATGTGCTGCTCATCGCCTTTCTGGTCATCATCGTGCAGCTGAGCGACGTGCTCCAATATGTCTGGGGCAAGCTCTTCGGCCGCACCAAGATCGCGCCGAAGCTGTCGCCTTCCAAGACTGTCGAGGGCTTTGTCGGCGGCGTTGCCAGCGCCACGCTGATCGGCGCCGGCCTCTGGTGGATCACGCCGTTCACGCCATTCCAGGCCGGGTTGCTGGCCTTCGTCATCACTATGATGGGCTTCTTCGGCGGGCTGGTGATGTCGGCGATCAAGCGAGACCGCGGCGTCAAGGATTGGGGCAACCTGATCGAGGGCCATGGCGGCCTGATCGACCGGCTCGATTCCGTCGTCTTTTCCGCCCCGATCTTCTTCCATCTTGTCCGCTACTGGTGGTCGGCCACATGACGACTAGGCTGCGGCGCATCGCGGGCAACAGCATCACCCATGTCGCATTCGCCTTCTGCGCGATGGGCGGATGGGCGATGTTTGCAAACCGGGAATACCCGCCCGGCCGCGTCCTGCTTGCCGGTCTCGTCCAGGGCGCATTGTCCGCCTGCCTGACGCTGTTTCTCAAGACTGCGGTCGAGCAACTGTCACGCCGGATGAATGGAACGCAAGCCCTTTGGGCGCCGCCGCTGATCGCCTGCCTGGCATCCAGTGCCATTCTCGCAACGATCCACGCGCTGAGCGGCACGCCCGAAATTCTAAAGACGATCGCGCTGCCGCTGGCCGTTTCGACCAGCTACGCGGCGATCTACAATTATTCACTGTACCGGAAGGGGGAGCGGGCATGACCGAAACAGGTGACCGCAGGCCGTTGGCGAGCCGCGACACACACTGGGCACGCTCGATCGCGCAATGGCTGGCGTCGAAATCAATCACGCCCAACCAGATCTCGCAGGCGAGCATGATCGCAGCTGCACTCGCCGGCGGCG